>CAYNEU010000693.1:0-4948 GCA_964396275.1 uncultured archaeon
AACTGCTTTTCCAGAATGGATGAGGAAACTTTTACCAAAGGAATCTGAACCCGTAGTTGCAAATAAATACTCCACCAAACTTAAAGAAGGACATGAATTTAATGAAGAAGAAATAGTTAATCCAATAGAAGAAAATAAATCTAATTTAAAAAATACGAGAAAAAAAAATTCTAAAAAAAAGAAAACCACGCAAAAATAATAATAATTAAAAAAAACGTAGATATTTGAATCTGTTCTTTAATAAAATTTACAAGCACTCGATTTATAATGCCTAATGAAGAAGAAACTTCAGAAGATTTAAAGAATATTTTAGGTTATATGGGAATTGAAATACTGGTTGCGATCGATAATGGGGCAAAAAATTTCGAGATGATTAAATTATTTTCTGGTTTGCCAATATCATGCATAAATGGGAGAATCCCAGTTTTATTCGATTTAGGTCTTATTAAAAAAAATAATGATGAATATTTTTTATCTGAGAAGGGAGTCCTTTTTCGAAAAAGATTAAATAAATAGTTAATAATAAGTTAAGACATCAGTTTGGGGCGACAACGTCATTGCTACCGAGCAAGCAGCTAGCTTTGTCATAAGTTCATCATCTGTCAAATGATGCTAATCCTCATTACTATTTAATTTTTGATTTTTCATATCCTTTTTATAATATTTTCTCATATAGTATCCAGGTCTTTTTAAGCCACCACTCTCTTTAATAATCCGTTCTAACCACACCTCTTGTGAAAGAATATTCTTATAAGATTTATAATCTTCCTTATTAATTTCATTTCTTTTCATTAGATAATCCAATATATTAATTGCATCCTCTTTGTTTGAACATCTTCTGATAAAATCAATCGCTCCCGGATTATTTAGCTCATTTGGATAAGTATTTTTTGAAATCTGAAGTTTTTCTTCATGAATTTGCTCAATTTGATAATTTATTGAATTTATTTCTATTGATTTTGTCTTTTCAGATATCTCTTTTATCAGGTATGGGAAATGCTCAAGGATTTCCTCTTTTTTATATGATACTGTTAATCCTTCTTTATCCTTGACTTTGATTTTCTTGTTAGGATTATCTTTTTTATAATCATGATCCATAGAGTTAACATCTCTTATGATTTATTTCTTGAAATAGATTTAATTTCATGTTAATTTGAATACTTAAAAAACAATATTTTTCTTTATTTACTTAACCTAAATATAAGATTATAATTTTTCATTAAAAAGCTTATGGTTAATTCAAATTTAACCCTAAGTATTCTGCAAGTGACTCTTTAAAGAATCAAAGAATTCTATTAATTTAATTTGAAATTAACAGATATTTTATTGTGAATTTTCTATTTGCAAAATAGCGTGTAAAGGAAAAAATTTAATTTCCTCAAATTTAATAGAATCCTATAATAAACACATTAATTTAATTTAAGTGAGCTAAATTTAGCAAACATTTCTTAAGAAATTAATAAATTGTTAATATATTCTTTTTAATAAATAAAATTCTTAAATTAAATTTAAGACTTATATTAATTGTATTATTTAGAACTGGTAAATTTTTAGAGAGTATGAAGCTTGCTTAAGAAAAAAATTTTTATTCATCAAAATATTCCCTATTCCTTTAATTGGAATAAAACACACCATAGAGAAAAATATTTGCAAATAACCTCTAACAGAGAAGAATTAAATCGCCTCAAAGATCATTTTAAGAAGGTTTTAGAGGGTTTAATCCCTAACAATCTATTTAATACAAGGCAATTTCCAAGAGTATCTCAATTTAAAATTAGAGGCATTAAAAATGTTTTTATTAGAAGTTTTAGTAAAAATCTTATTAGATCTAATAAAATTCAGTATCATGATTCTAATTCGAAATTACCAAAGTATGCTCAAAAAGTCTATGAGAATTATCAAGCTAATAATTTCCCTGGAGCACCTGGACATGAACCTATTTTAAAGAATATTTTGATAAAAGATAAGGATGCTATAGCTATAGAAGTTCCAATTTGGAATGCCCAGAAAAAAAATATAATTACGGGACATATTGATTTAATTCAAATTCAAAATGATGTAGTTAAAGTAATTGATTATAAACCAGAGGGTAATTTTTTACTTTCTTTACCACAAGTCTCTATGTATGGTTTTTTAATTAAGTCTAAATTTAATATTGAAAAACTTAGATGTATTTCATTTAATAAAGAGGGTGCTTGGGAATATGACCCTAATATATTAAAAATTGACGTTAAAGATTATTTAATCTCCCAACGAATTGATGAAAGACCTTGGGAAAATTTTATATAAGTTTTTCATTAATTAGATTTTCTTTCCCTTTGGTTTAGAGGATTCAGTTTTTTCCTCTGATTTCAAATAATTACGAAATAAGAAATAACATATGAATAAAGAAATAAATTCTGCAACAATCCCAACAAATGTGATTATTGTCCCATTATATCCTCCTAAATATCGGAGTAATAAAGCAAATGCTACACCAGAAGATGCTAAAGCTACAAGAATTATCCCTTTAATAATTTCAGCGAGAGAGTCTTTTATATAGATTAACTCTTTTTTAATCCATGAAACTACTAAGACCATAAGAATATAATCCGTATTTTCTAATTTAATTTTATATAGATTAAATAATGAATATTTTAATATCTTTATTATTTCCATAAAGTCGTTCAAAACTAATATTATTAAAAAGAGAAAATGATAAAGATTTTCAGAATTATATTTTTATTCAAAATTTTGTTAATTTCAAATTGATTTCTATCTACTTTTAAATTTTGTATATAATGCTTTATCTAATAAGCGTCCAATTTTTCCAGCAATTTGATTGCCAATTTCATACCTTTCTCCATCAAGTAAATTTTTTTTTTCCTCGGGAGTAGGAGTTCTACCAAGTCGTTTATTTAATAATTTTTCAGTAATATCGTTCACATTATTCATAATTTTTTCATAATTGGGTAATTTAACATCTGGAGTTAAATTTCTAATTTTCTCTACGGCGAAATTAAAAAATTGACTTATTAGTTCAACGGGGTCACCTTTCAATTCACTATGAAGTTTTATATTATCAGTAGCTATTTTCGTATCTTTTTCTTGCCAATATAACTGATTTGGGTTAATTCCAGGACTATTAATTCTCATTAGTGAACTTGTGATTCTACGTTCAATCCAATTTAAAGTACTTAATTCTTGTACTTCACGTATTTTCTTAGCTTTTTCCTCTTTTTTTTTTTCCTTAGATTCAATTATCTGCTCTACTTCTGATTTTCGGCTTTTTTCAAATTTTTCAATTCTTTTAATTATATCATATCCAATACAGTATGAAATTGGAGATATTATATCTGACTTTAACTTTAATTGAGCTATATCTTCATATATTGGACTTGGATTATTTTTTAGATCAGCAACCGCTTCTTTCAAAGACAGTTCCATCAATCGTGCCAAAATAAATCCATTAACTAAGAAGGGTTGATTATTTGCGTCAAATACTATGACTAATTCTTCTTGTCTTTTATTTATTCTTTTAATGATCAACTCTTCGAGTTTTACATTTATCCATTCTTCTGAATCAGTTGTTCCTCCCATTTTCTTTAATGCTAATAAAAATAATGATCTGTCATTAGAAACCTTAAGGTAAACCTCAATTATTCTGCTAAGTTGTCTTAAGATTTTGGATAAGATATAAAAAAAAATATCCTTTGCTAATTCATTGATAATCTCTTCGAACTCTAAGATAAATAATAAGTGAGAGTAATTTTTTAATTTAAGTTCATATAAAAAAACTTTATCAATTGCTTGTTTTTTCCTAATGTACTGTTTTAAATCATTAATATTAGTTCCCGTTTTTTCTTCTAAAAATCTTAATAAATCCGGATGATTATTGATATCTTGGGTTATAATGTCTAATAGGTTAAATTCAGAGATTTTTTCAGATTTTTCAACAATTTCTCCGATATTCTGAATATTCTGCTCGGAAATCGCCTTTTTTGCTAAATATATTAAATTTTGTTTAGTATCATTTAATGATACAATATCTAATTTTTTTATATTATACCTAACCATATTTTTTTTTACATTTTCTGTTAAATCTTCATCTACATTTAAAAAATGTAAAATATTGTAAACCCCATATTTTTGTAATATATAAATTATATCTTCAAAACCACATTCATTTATACTTTGTAGAAAATAGATAAAATCATTAGGGTTCTCTTTTAATTTTTTAATTAATGCTAATCTTAAAAAACTAAGGATTTTTGTCTCAAACTGTTCATAATCGATTTTTTCTTTAAGAGCATTTTCAATTTTATAAATAAGGTCTTTTTTTAGGTTATTTGCTTCCATGAATACCTTCAAACCTGGTATCGAAATAGGAAATCGGTTAAAATTATATTCTAATACTCTTCTTTTTATCATTCTTACGGGCATTGCTTGAATTTGTAATTCTTTATATGATTTAAATTCGAAATGTGTACGTATTTTATCTATCAGCCTGTCTAATGTTGCTAATTCTATGAATTTATCTTCTTTTTCTTCCAACTCAAGTTTTTTCTCTAATTCGACAGAAATATCCTTAAAAGCAGCAGATTCCTCTAAGATTTCTTTTTTAACTTCATCATTAAGTCCAATCAAATCACCAATTAAATCGTAAAAGTAGAATGGAGGATAGTTCAATATGATTTCTTGTAATTCTTTTTCAATTTGACCTTCAATATCCTTTATTATTTTCTCTCTTTCAATATTCTGGAGGGTTTCCTTTCTCTCTTCAATTAAAAAAGAAATAATCTTATTTTCTAAATCAATTATCTTGTTGAGGAGGTTTACTTCTAAATTTAATGAGTTTTTTAATAGTAAATCAACTTCCTCATTAATCACCTTTTTTTCTGTAAGTTCTAAATTCTTAGTTGAATCGAAAGTAAATTTATCTTTATCTAATAACTTTTGAACTCGGATT
>CAYNEU010000694.1:0-12747 GCA_964396275.1 uncultured archaeon
AAATATAAATAAATAATTGAATGGTGGATTTTAATGACAGAAATTAGAATACAAAAATTTACTTTTATACGATTAATTTATGGAATTATAATTATAATTATTTTAATCTCAGCATTTCTTCCATATTATTCTGAATTTCACCCTCCATATCCCCCACCTCCCCAAACAGCTATATATCCAGGTTATTTTTCATATTATATGGGGTATATCGCATTAATTTTTGGGGGGTGGGTAGGATTTGGGCTCGGCATTATCTCAATTATATTAATGAGTCCAGAGAGAAAAAGAAAAGCGCTCTTATTCGGTGGAACGGGTTTTCTTTTAATATTAATTAGCTTAATGATCTACCCCTCTATAATATCATCAAATCAAGTCTCTCCAAATCCTATAACATTTGCTTCTGGTTTCTATTTATGTTTGATATTTGGGATTGGTTCAGTTGGAACAAATATATTTGCTTTTGTAAGTAAGGAAGGAGAATTAACATTTAGACGAGTCAAATCTACAAAAATAAAAGAAGCAAAGGTGAAACCAGTAAAATTAAAACAAGCAAAAGCCAAACCAATGAAACGGAAAACAGTAGAAATTGAACCTATCGAAATAAAGCAAGAAGTACTAGTCGGAACTGATTGGGAAAAAAAAGAATTCATCGCAGACAAAACAATTGATTATATCAAAACAATGCAATTCAAGACAAAAGAATTACCTTTTTTCGATATTATTTCAAAATTAGGAATAAAAAGAGAAGCTCTTGAAACAATTGTAGATGATATGATTTCTAACAATGAAATTGATGCTCGCGTTAGAGATTTTGTTATTATTTTCAAAGAAATTTCAAAAGAGAAGAGGGAAGAGGGATTAAAAAAAATCAAAGACAGTCTTCAACAAAAAATGTCAGATATTGATAATATAATTAAAGGAAATAGATTTGATGAAGCAATTGCAACTTTAAATGAAGTAATAAAAACTGCAGAGAGTTTTCAAGTGATAGATTTTGTAAATAAAGCTAAAGAAAAGATTGATCAGTGTAATAGACTTAAAGTAGAAAAAAGAGAGGAATTAGAAGAACAGCGAGTTAAGGATGAACTTCGAACCCAAATTTCTGATATTGAAGATTTAATTGAAGATAAAAAGTTTAAAAATGCACATCGAAATTTAGATAAAGTTAAAGAAATTGCCCAAGAATACAATTTATCAGACACTTTGAATAAAGTTGAAGAATTAAAAAATCAATGTAATGATTTAGAGTCAGAAATTCGAAGAGATATGGAAGAATCAAAAGCTAAGAGTGAGATTCAACAAAAAATGCATACTGTTACCAAATTAATTGATCAGAAAAAGTTTGACATAGCAATTAGTAATTTAGAGCAAGTTATTGAGGATGCTGAAACATTTGAATTAAAAGAATTTGCCAAAGAAGCAGAAGAAAAAATAAAAATATGCAAAGAGCTTGAAATTGAATGGAGGAGAGACCAAAAACAGAAGGCAAAGGAGAATCTTAAAACGAAAATGTCTGAAATCAGTATTTTAATAAAAGAGAGTAAAACTAAAAATGCACTTAAACAATTAGATGCAGTTAAAGAAATTGCACAAGAATACGAATTCTCAGAGTTTTTAAATGAAGCGGATGAGAAAGTAAAGGAATGTAAAACACTTGAACAGGAAATTAAAAAAGATAAGGAGCAAATTAAAACTGAAAAAAAGCTTCAAAAAAAATTATCTAACATTGAAAAGTTAATTGAAACCAATAAATTTTATGACGCAATTTTAAATTTAGTAGATATTAAAGAAGTAGCAAGACAATATGAACTTTCTGATTTATTAGAGAAAATTGAAGAAAAAATAGAATATTGCAAAAATTTTCAGTTTAATACCAAGAATAAAATTAAAAATACAATTTTGAATTATGGAGCAAAATTAGCACGACTGGAACTTATGGATATTAGCGAAAAGAGTGGGATTCAAGACGAAAACCTAATTGAAAAAATAATTCTTGAAATGATTAATAACCGAGAAATTAATGCGGAATATTTTTCGAGTTCAAAATCAATTGCATTTTATCAAAAAGGAAAAGAAACAGCCCCTGTCGTGGAATTGGGAGAACTAAATAAACAAAGAGTTTTTCTGAGTTATTCAACTTTGGATGCAGAGCATTTTCAAATATCAGATATTGTTAAAGAATTAGAAGTGTATCCCGAAATTAAGAAAGTTTCGTATTGGCAAGCAGATAGTAAACAAAATATAGTAGAGTTTATGGAAGATACACTTAAAAATACTGATGTTTTCGTACTTTTTTGTTCTAAAAATTCAGTAAAATCCAACGCAGTTAAAGATGAATGGCAAGCTGCTTTCCAAATGAGAAAAAAAGGAATGGTTAAGATTATTCCTGTATATGAAGATGAAGACGATATTCCAGTTTTATTATGGCAAATGTTAAACGTAAAATTTTCAAAAGATGATTTTAATGGATTTATCGAAAGATTGTATGAGGAGATACTAAGAGGTTTGCAAAAGTAAATTTCTCCTACTGCATAAAATTAAATTATTTTTCTTTTCTTATTTGTCTAACCTTAAATTTTATAGTTTTTATTCGAGATATTTCATTGGTTGTCCACAACAATCTGGAATGGGTTGATATCCACACTCATCCGAACAGCAGCATAATAAATAATCATTTTTAACCATCATTGATTTATCGCAACATTTTGGGATTTCTTTTCTTGATCCACAGATATTACAAATTAATTCTGGTATTTTAATCATCTCCAATAATTTAAAATTCATTTTTAATAAAAAAAACAAGGAATAAAAAAGCTTCTCTAATATATTATAACAATATCTAAATTATCATTTTCTCAAATTAAGTTAAAATGAAATATAATTTTCAAATTGCCAATCTAAACAATTTTGTTAAAAAAAAATAATATTTTATCTTATAAAATCTTCAATTTTAATATTATAATAAATGTAGAAACATTAAGGGTAATTTTTTCTCTGAATTTAGCTTTTTAAGAAAGTTTTAAATAATAGGTTATAACAATAATATTAAGAGAAGAAATTCAAGAAAAATAAAATCAAATAAAAATTTGGAGTGATAATGGTATTATGGAATTAGAAAAACGCGAAATTTTTGAGGAACAAATTAATGAATATAAAAAATTACGACCTCTTTACAAAGAATTTCATAAATATATGAAAAAAGTCCTTAAAAATATCGTGAGAGGTTATTCATCTGAATTTATCATACAAGGAAGAGTAAAGAAAATCTCTAGCTTTGCAAATAAATTATTTAAATCAGAAACAAATATTACTATTCCTTTTTTAGAAATTAATGATATAAGTGGATTTCGTATTATTTTACCCAATATTAATGAATTAAATACAGTTAGTGAAGCAATTCGAGATAATTTTTTATTTGATACTGTAAACGGGCATGAAATGTCCGAATTTAATGAAATTAGTGCTTCTTTAGGACATTTCCAAACCTATGTTGTTCAATTGATGCCTGAATTAAAGCTATATGAAAGACTTGAATTAAAAATACCAGACGAAATTTTTAATTTGAAAGCAGAAATTCAAATATGCACATATTTGAGTTATGGATGGGCTGCAAATCAATATAAAGTCTTCAATCAGTATGAATTTAAAGTACCTAAGCCGTATAACCAAGAACTCAATCGAGTAAAATCTTTATTGACTATTGAAGATGAATCATTGAATAAAATTATGAAGAAAATGCGAGATTATAAATCTACAATAATTACGTATATGTCTAATGATAAAATCAAATCTGAAATTGAAAGATTAGAAATGGTATATAAAGCGGACAAAGAAAACTTTAAGAATGGTTATAGAATAGCAAAATTAGCGATGGCAATTAATGATATGGATAAGAGTATTGAAATATTGAACGAATTAATGAAAACTGAATCCTTTAAACAAGCATCAGAATTAGAAGTAGCAGAGATTTTAAGAGATCTTGGGATATCTCATCATAAAAAATATAAAAAAAACCCTATGGGTAATGAATTCTTACGAGGGCAGAATTATTTAAGAGAAGCAGCTCAAAGAAATCCTTTTGATTGTAATGGATGGTCATCATTAGGAGGTACTTATAAAAGTCAAAAAAATTATACTAAAGCTTTAGAATGTTATAAGCAAGCATTGAAAGTGAAACCCGGAGATCCCTATCCATTAGGTAATTATTTAATCTTAATAATTCAACAAACGGGAGATTTAATCCATATTGAAAGAAATTATGATATGATCCAAAAAGCTATAAAAAAACGAATAAGACAAATAGAAGTAATGGTTGATGCTCCATGGGCTTTTTTTGATGTAGGTTTATTTAATTTATTTCTTGGAAATATTAATGAAGCTTTAGATTATTATTTAAAAGGAATAAGATATAGTTCCGATATTTGGATGATTGAAACTACTCTAGATACATTAAATAATCTCAAGATAATAGAAGATAAAATAAAAAGTATTAGTTTAGTGAGACAAGTTCTACGATTAGGGATGATTTTTCATCCAAATGTAATCGAAAAAACAGATAAAATGATTAATGAATCTACGTTAGTATTAGATTCTGAAATGAAACAAATGGAAACAAAATTTGATGAATCTATTGTAATTATTGCTGGTGGGACAGATAAGCGTATAGAAAGAAATTTGGAAGTATTTAATAATAATTTAATTGATGCTTTCAATAATTTTAAAGGTATCATAATTTCAGGTGGTACTACATCAGGAATTAGCAATACTGTAGGAGATATTCAAGAAAAATATCCTAATAATATAAGAACTATAGGTTACTTACCAAGTCATATGCCAGCTCATGTTGAATTAGATAAAAGGTATTCTACAATTCATTTTACAGAAGGAAAAGATTTCAGTATTAGAGAACCTATTCAATATTGGTATGATATTATGAAATCTGGTGTAGTCCCAAATAAGGTAAAACTTATTGGAATTAATGGTGGAAACATAGCTTCATTTGAGTTTCATTTAGCTATCGTTTTTGGGGCACAAGTAGGTATAATGAGAAATAGTGGAAGAGCTGCTACTGAATTGATTAATGATCCAAGTTGGGAAGACCCCTCTGGACCGGAATATGGCTATAGACCTAAAAAATTGTTTAAAGTGCTTAAGAATTCTCCTGAAGATATCTATAATTTTTTAACAAAACCATTCATTGTGGATCCAGATATTGAAAATATCCAGAAATTATTGGTTCAGCATCGAGAAAGTGGTGCTAATCAATATGAGTTAAATTTTACCACTGAAGATGTTGATAACACCATTTTTTCTGGTTTTCTCACTGCATTGGATCATATTGCAAGTCATGCATTAAAAGTAGGAGAAATATTATCAATAAAATTTAGCCTTGGCCATCTATCGGGTGGATTTTTTACAAATAGAGAATTTAAAGTGGTGTTTTTACTGAATGAGATTCCATCACCGACTTTAGAAGATAAAATTATTAAATTCATTAAGGATGTTGAAGATAAATTTAGTGATACATTTCATAAACTTCATTTGGGCTGTCAAAGCTATTTGGGTGGAAAAGAGATGAATGATATTTTATCAAATGTTTTCGGTTCTGAGATATTAAAACTTATCGGAGACACTACTGGAACTAAACCCTTAGAAATGCCAGAAGAATGTGATTAAAATATTACTTTTTTATTTTATCTAAAAAACTACTTTTTTCTCTTAATATTTCATACTTAAAATTTTTGCTAAATAATAAAGAATCATACTAATTGTTTTTTTACTAATACTTAAGTGAAGTACCTTTAGAAATCTTCAATAATTATGTTAAATAATAAAAGCTATAAAATTAGAAATAATGGAGAAACAAATTGGTTAATAAATTAAATCTTAATAATTCATTCAAATTGTATGATGAAGCATTAAAATTAATCCCGGGTGCTATTTTAGGCATACGACGTCCATATAACTTCATTGAAGGAGAATATCCTATATTCTTTGAATCTGCTAAAGGTGGTAGAGTAACTGATATAGATGGAAATGATTATATTGATATGTTATGCGCATATGGACCTATAATCATAGGTCACAGGGAAGCAGAAATCGATAATGCTGTTATTGAACAAATACGTAATAAAGGATTTTGTATGTCTTTGACACAACAAGTTCAAAACGAATTAGCAAAAAAGTTAAGAGAATTGATACCATGTTGTGAGAAATTAGTCTTAATGAAAATGGGAACAGATGCTACCACTGCAGCAATAAGGGTAGCCAGAGCTTATACTAAAAGATCAAAGGTTCTAAGTTGTGGTTATCATGGATGGTATGATGCCTTTAGCGAGGTGCATGGAATTGAAGCAGGGATACCAAAGAAATTATATGAAGATTTTTATGAATTTCAGTTTAATGATTTAGAAGAAGTAGAAAATTTATTTAGAAAACATAAAGATGAAATTGCAGCTATAATTGTAAATCCCATCCATACTCCTGGTGGCCGAGAAGTGGAGATGCCAAAATCAGGCTATTTAGAAGGGTTACGTAAGTTAGCAACTGACAATAATGCTTTATTAATATATGATGAGATTAGAACCGGATTTCGAGTAGACATGGGAGGAGCTCAAAAAATGTTTGGAGTTATTCCTGATCTTGCTGCTTTTGGTAAAGCTATGGGAAATGGATATCCCATAAGTACCCTAGTAGGAAAAGCAGAATTTATGGATGTGCTAATAGAAAAAGTATTTTTAAGTTCAACTTTTTTCCCTAATAGTCTTTCTCAGATTGCTTCTCTTAAAACTATTGAAATATTAGAACGGGAAAAAGTATTAGATAAAATTAGACAAAAAGGGAATCAGATTGCAAAACAAGTCAAAGATAGTATTACTGATAGTGGAGTCCCTTGTACTTACTCTGGAGAACCTTGGATGCCATATATAACTTTTAAACCTGATAAGGATTTTCTGTATAGGAAACTAAGAGAAGAATTCTATAGACAACTTATTCGACGAAAAGTATTTCTTCAACCTTTTCATCATGGCTATATTTGTTATCGTCATTCGGAAGAGGATATTGATTATGCTGCAAAAATGATTGACGAAGCTTTGAAAGAAACTAAGTCCATCCAATAGATGAGAATAAAGAATAATGAGTGTTTTTAATGGACAAATTGATTATTACTGCTGCAATATGTGGAGCAGAAGTGACAAAAGACCATAACCCAAATGTTCCTTATACTGTAGAAGAAATAGGAAGGGAAGCAGAATCTGCATATAAAGCAGGAGCTAGTATAATCCATTTGCATGTTAGAGAAGATGATGGAACACCTACTCAGAGTAAAGAAAGATTTAGATTATGTATTGAAGAAATTAAAAGAAGATGCCCAGATGTTATTATCATGCCCTCCACTGGAGGAGCAGTAGGAATGACTAATGAACAAAGGCTTCAACCTATTTATTTAGAACCTCCCCCTGAGATTGCTACCCTCGATTGTGGCACAATGAATTACGGTGGTGGAGATGAAATTTTTGTTAATACAGAAAATACTATAATTTATTTTGCTGAGGAAATGAATAAGAGAGGTATTAGATATGAACTTGAATGCTTTGATAAAGCAATGATAGATACAGCGTTAAGATTACATCAAAAAGGATATATTAAAAAACCTTTACATTTTAATTTTGTATTAGGAGTTATTGGAGGAATTACCGCAACTCCCAGAGATTTAGAATTTCTCAGAGGTAGCATCCCTGAAGATTCTTCCTTTACCGTTTGTGCAATAGGAAGACATGAATTTCCTATGATCACATTATCAATAAAAATAGGAGGCCATGCGAGGGTAGGGTTTGAAGATAATGTTTACTTGTCAAAGGGGAAATTAGCAAATTCAAATGGAGAACTCGTAGAAAAAGCTGTTATGATAGCAAATGAATTAGGGAGAGAAATAGCTAATCCCAATGAAGCCCGCAAAATTTTAGGTTTATTATAAAAAATATTAATTTATAATTGGGATTTAAAATTATGTATAAAGAATTAGCTAAATATTATGATTTAATCTATTCATGGAAAGATTATAAGGGTGAAGTCAGTAAGATTAAGGAATTGGTTAAGAAATATAAAAAATCTGATGGTAATAAATTGCTAGATGTTGGTTGTGGTACAGGAAAACATTTAGAATATCTTAAAGATGATTTTTCTTGTACTGGCACTGACATTAACGCAGAAATGCTGGATATTGCAAAAGAGAATGTTAGCGATGTAATTTTCACTCTAGCGGATATGATAACTTTAAAGCTTAAAGATAAATTCGACATAATTTTATGTTTGTTTAGTTCAATTGGTTATGTAAAAACATATCCAAATTTAAAAAAGACAATAATTAATTTTGCCAATCATTTAGAAAAAGGAGGAGTAATAATTATCGAACCATGGTTTACAAAAGATACCTATTGGGTAGGACACCCCGGTATGACTACTTATGATGGTGAAGATATAAAGATTGCAAGATTAAATACAGCAAAATTAGAAGATGGTCTTTCAGTTATGGAAATGCATCATTTAATTGTTGAAAGAAATGAAGATGTTAAGTATTTTGTTGATCGTCATGAATTAGGACTCTTCGAAATTGAAAAGTGTTTAGAAATTATGGCTGAAGCTGGATTAAAAACAGAATTTTTGAAAGATGGTTTAATGAAAGATAGGGGTCTTTATATAGGGATAAAATCATAAAATTTTTACATCAAACAAATTTGAGTGATAATATGAAGAAAGGATCGAAATATGGGACACATAGAGTTATTGAACCAAAAGGATCATTACCTCAACCTGCAATTAAGATTTCTAATGATATGGAAATATTTGATAATGAAATTTTAATAGATGTAGATTATTTAAATATTGATTCAGCTAGTTTTACGCAATTAAAAGAAGAAGCAAAAGGAGAAATAGAAAAAATCAAGAAAAAAATATTAGAAATTGTTAAAGAAAGAGGTAAAATGCAAAATCCGGTAACTGGTTCTGGTGGAATGCTTATGGGGCGTGTAGAACAAATTGGAGATGTCTTAAAAAATAAAATTGATCTAAAAATAGGTGACAAAATTGCTACACTAGTTTCACTTTCATTAACACCATTGAGAATTGATAAAATTTTAAAGATTCAACCTGAAATTGATAGAGTAGAGATCAGTGGAAAAGCCATTCTTTTTGAGAGTGGAATATATGCTAAAATTCCTGGAAATATTGAAGATACGTTGGCTTTAGCTGCCCTTGATGTTGCAGGAGCTCCAGCTCAAGTAAAAAAGCTTGTTAAAGAAGGAAATGTGGTATTAATTCTTGGAGCCACAGGAAAATCAGGTTTAATGTGTTCCTATATGGCAAAAAAAATGGTGGGGAAAAATGGAATAGTCATTGGCCAAGCAAGAAATGAATCGCGCGCAACATTTCTTAGAAATACAAATTTTTGCCATAAGATTATTATAGGTGATGTTCAGAATCCTATAAATATTTTAGAAGAAACCTTAAATGTAAACAATGGTAAAGAAGTAGACATTTCAATTAATTGCTTAAGCATACCTAATACCGAAATGGTTAGTATTTTACCAGTAAGAGATGGGGGAATAGTCTATTTCTTTTCTATGGCAACAAGCTTTACTAAGGCAGCTTTAGGTGCTGAAGGAGTAGGAAAAGATGTTACAATGATTATAGGTAATGGATACACAAAAAATCATGCTAAAATTACTTTGGATTTAATAGAAGAATCAGAAATGCTAAGGAAAATCTTTAAAGAAAAATATATATCATAACTTCTTGTTGTTAGAAATACCTTATTAGAAGCTAATATTTTTCACCTAATTTTACTATATTTTGGGAGTTCTCTCCTCGAAAAAATTAATATATTTGGAATCCTTTTCATTGCCTTATTTTCAAAACAACTTTATTACGTAGTTAAATTATAATTAAAAATTATTTAAAAGGATTTTATTAAAAGATGAAAAATTAGATAAATTATTTGAGGATTAACGTTTTTAATTAATTGTCAGTTAAGTTAAATATCACAGATATTAGTGAGTTAAAATATGAAAGTTAATAGACGTAAAGAGTTATTTGGTAATGTTAAAGATAAGGATTGGAATGATTGGCATTGGCAGGTTAGAAATAGGATAACAACTTTGGAAGAACTCAAAAAATGTATTACCTTAACCAAGGAAGAAGATGATTCTCGAATTTTAGAGGAATATAGAATGGCCATAACCCCCTACTACTTATCGTTAATCGATCCCGATGACCCTTATGATCCTATTAGAAAACAAGCAATTCCAACTATCCATGAATTAAATAGATGTCAAAGTGACTTAGAAGATCCACTAAGTGAAGATATTGATTCTCCTGTTCCTGGTTTAACTCATCGTTACCCTGATAGAGTCTTATTTTTGGTAACAGAGAAATGTTCAATGTATTGTAGACATTGTACAAGGAGAAGATTTGCGGGACATCTTGATATGGGACCACAACCCTCACAGATAGACGCTTGTATTGAATATATAAAAAATACTTCTTCTATTAGAGATGTGCTCTTATCTGGTGGAGATGCTCTATTAATGTCTGATGAAAAATTAGAAATAATTCTAAAAAAATTGAAAGAAATACCTCATGTAGAAATAATACGTATAGGTTCTAGAGCTCCAGTGACAAATCCGTATCGTATCACTCCAGAATTATGCGAAATGCTACAAAAATATCATCCTATTTGGTTTAATACACACTTTAATCATCCAAATGAAATAACAGAAGATTCTAAAAGAGCATGCGAGATGTTAGCTAATGCTGGGATGCCTGTTGGAAATCAATCTGTATTGTTAAAGGGTGTAAATGACTGCATTCATATAATGAAAAAATTAGTGCAAGCATTAGTTAAAATTCGAGTCAGACCTTATTATCTTTACCAATGTGACCTTTCTGTGGGTCTTGGACATTTTAGAACAAGTGTAGCCCAAGGTATTGAAATTATTGAGGGATTAAGAGGTCATACATCAGGATTATGTGTACCAACATTTGTTGTTGATGCTCCAGGAGGAGGAGGAAAAATACCAGTTATGCCTGGGTACACAATATCTCAAGGAAATACTCGTGTTGTATTAAGGAATTTTGAAGGTGTCATAACGACTTATGAAGAACCAAATGATTATATACCAAATTGTCATTGTGAAGATTGTGAAAAACAAATTGGAGTTAGTGCATTACTGAGTGGTGAAAAAGTTACCATTGAACCGGCAGATCTAAAAAGGAAATTAAGAAGGAAAAAACTAACTAAATAGATTTTTCATATTAAATATCCTTAAATTATTCCTTATCCTTAATATTATTTGAAATAGCTAATTTTGTCTAAAATCAAAATAAATACAATCCATTAAGTCTAATTTTAAACGTAATCTAAAATTAATATAATTAAGATTTATATCTCTTTTAATCAAAGACTCATATATTTTTAGTGAGAATATGGACTTTATGACTAATTTTCTGAATAAAATTGATAGGAAAAATATTATATCTATTATCGGTCTCGCTAAAAATGTGAGTAAAACTACGACCCTAAATTATATTATAAAGAATTTAAAAGGGTATAATTTAGGTTTAACATCTATAGGAAGAGATGGAGAAAAATATGATGTAATTACGCAGTTACCGAAACCTCGAATTTTTATTAAAAAGGGTACGATTATAGCAACAGCTAGACAGAGTTTTGAAGCAAGTGAAGCTGAAATGGAACTATTAAAGACTACTGATTTTAATACTCCTTTAGGCGAAGTCTTAATATTAAAGGCACTGGGTGATGGGTTGGTTGAATTAGCAGGACCATCAACCAATAAAAATTTGAAAAAACTATGCGTAGAATTAAAAGATTTAGGATGTGATCTGATTCTCATTGATGGGGCATTTGATAGGAGATCTTATGCAACAGCCATTATATCTGATGCTATAATCCTTTCTACGGGAGCTTCTGTATCAGAAGATATCCAAAATGTTATTGATTTAACAGCTCATACAATTGATTTATTAAATTTGGAATGCGAAAAAGAAAAGAAAATTTCAGATATAGCGAAGGATATATTTAAAAAAGCAAAAGTAGGTATAGTGGACAATCAAACTAATATAATATTATTAGATGTACCCACTCCTTTAGATGCTGCAAAGGATATTTCAGCAAATTTAGATGAAAAATCTAGATACGTTATAATAAATGGCGCAGTTACTGATAAATTATTAGAAGATGTAATGAAGTTTACGGAGAAGTATGAGGGAGTCACATTCTTAGTAGAAGATGCAACTAAGCTTTTCTTAAGTAAAAATTTAAAGAATAAGTTCCAAAAGAAAGGTGGAATAATAAAAGTTTTACATTCCATTAAGGTTATAGCAGTTACTATAAACCCAACTTCTCCATTGGGATATCAATTCGAAAAAGATAACTTTTTAAATTTAATGAAAAAAAATCTCGATGTTCCTGTTTATGATTTGGGAGCAGGTAATTAGAATAGTACAAATTGATATTAAAAATAAAAGTTGTGAAAAGATTGAATGAAAAAGAAAACCAGGTTAATAGTAAATTGAATTTAAATTTTACATTAGTGAGTAAAGCGAGACAAACAGCAAAAAAAATTGCATTTGAGACTCAAAAATTTATTGAACTTCATACCACCACAACTATAGAAAGAACGGTTTGTAGGTTACTTGGGATAGATGGTGTTGATGAATTTGATGTAC
>CAYNEU010000695.1:0-6030 GCA_964396275.1 uncultured archaeon
AAGCTTTTAAGGGTAACAATAAATCAAAGTTATAATTTTAATTTAAATTTTTTCTTAGCTTAATTTATATTAGGGATTTGATTTGTGTTAATGGTTAGATAAGATATGCATAAAAATAAAAAGAAATAAATAAAAGTAAGATATTAGAATAATAACATAAATAGTATTGATTCAAGTCTACAAATAAAACTACGTAATTATCTTATATAACTTAAATTAAAAGGTATAAAATCATGCCTGTAGGTATTCTAGTAATTCGCTGGGATAATGAGATTGGTCCTATTAATGAAGGCTTCTATCCCGAAACCTTGAAAATAACGAATAATCTGCTCACACAAGTGTATTCCAGTCACAGATATCAGAGTTTAAAGCCAGGTTTCGCATCTATTGCTTTAAAAAATAATAAAGTCGTATCGTTCTTCTCTGGAGTTGGACAAGATTTTATTTCCGTGGAAAATTATGTTGTGGCACTTCTACTTCGGCGAGATGAGAAACCTGGGAAATATCGTGAGATATTAAAGACAATTTCGGCCGAAATACTTGAAAAAATTCCAGATGATAAATATAAAAAAGTGCTACCAAAGTTATATGATCAATTGGCAAAAATTTAGAGTAATTTATGTTAACTCCTTATTTTATCAATGGAATAATTTTTAAAGCGATTATAAAAAACTTAAATTGTATTGTTGAAATTAGAAGGATCTTAAACTTATTCTTGTCTCTTTACTACAATTTTCGCTCTGTCATCCGTTTCGATGAGACCTATTCCTTCAAGTGTTTGAATATTCTTTTTTACAGTAACAATAGGAATACCAAGGGCATTTTTAAGATCTTCTAAAGTAATTCCTCCAACTTCTTCAACTATTAAGAAAGTTTTAAAAAGAGGTTCCTTTTCCATTAAGGGTTTTAACTTTTCATAATAATTGATGCTATCTATATTATCTTTTTGGAGAGTCTTTAATTCATTAAGACTTTTAGTTAGCTTCTCAATTTCTTCATTTGCATCTCTATTTTTATCGCCTAATTCTCCTACTCTAGCAACTAACTCATCATATTTTGATCTCATACTTTCAAAACGGGAAGCAAAATCTTTTGCTTCAGAAATCTTTTCTGTAGATGTTAACTTGCTGTCCATTAAAAAGGAATCAAGTTTATTAATTTTAGATTTTAATTCTTGCGTCTCATTTCTATATTTTTGTTCCATTTCTTCCATCATTTTAACTTGTTCTTCTTTGAATTTATCAGTAAATGCTTCTAATTCTTTTATTTTTGTTTCTTGATTTTTCATTGCTCCCTTTTTTAAAATTAATTCTGAGTTTTTTTCAGCCAATTCGGTTCTTAAATTGCCCATCGTTTCATAAGCTTCTTCTAATTTTTTTTGAGTTGGAGTAATTTGTTTTTTTATTAATTCCAATTCTTTTAGAGATTGGGCAACTTCGGCTTTCGCGTATTCTAATTCAAGGTCTTTTTCATTAATAAACTGTCGTTGCGCACCAATTAATTCTTTAAGTTCAAGTATATCTTCTGGGATATCTGTCATTTTCGAAATTTTAGCTTTTTGTTCTTCAATTATTCCCTCTTGTTCACTTATAATACGCTTTTGTCTTTCTACTAATTCAGCTAGTTTATCAGTTTTTGCTTTAATAGCAGCGATCTCTTTTTCACTGGATTCAATACTATCCAACTGTTTTCTTAAATCATTAGGCATTGTGTATTCTCTCCAAAATTTAATTTGAAATAGATATTTTTATGATACTTATATGGATAAAATATTTATTAATTTTTTTAAATAAAACTTATCATAATTAAGAGAGATTAGTATTAAATAATTTTCGAAATAAAAAGCTTTATATATTTATCGAGGGCTATTTTTAAGGTATAGAAATTTGGAAATTAATATATATCCTTAAAGCTTTTAATTAATATTATGGTAAAGATAACACCCTTAAAGCCCTATATTCCTATTAATCCAGAAGAATTCTCTACTAATCCATATGATATTATTAGTAAAGAAGAAGAACAAGAGTTAAAGAAAAAACCTAATTCATTAATACACCTTATATTACCAGATGGGGATGGTGATGAAATTTACCGTAATGCTGCTAAAGCATATAATAACTTTAAAGAGAATAAAATTATTAAGAAAGTAGATACACCAAGTATATTTGTATATCGACAAGAATCCGCAAATTTCTATCATCAAGGTTTAATATTAGGGGTTGGTCTTCAGGATTATGAAGATGGAAACATAGTTAAGCATGAAAATACACGAGAAAAGCCACTTAAAGACCGTACAAATCATATTGTTTCATCAAATGTGGCTGCAGGTTTGGTTTGGACTGTTTTTCAAGCTAACAAAAAAATTAAGGTTTTAATTGAAAAAATTAAACAGAAAAAACCAATATTTGATTTTGAAAAATACGGATATCGTCATCTTCTATGGCAAGAAACGAATCACAAAATAATTCAAAAATTAGAAGACTTATTTAGAAAAGAAAAGTTATACATTGCGGATGGACATCATAGAGCTGCTAGTGCAGCAGAATACCGTAAAATAAAATTTAAGCAATCTAATGTAGATATAAAAATAAAAGCTCCTTGGCAATATTTATTATCCTATGTAGCATCGGACGATCAAATCCGGATTTTACCATATAATCGTGTTATTAGAAAATTACCAATACCAGAGAAAGATTTTTTAAAAAAATTGGAAAATAATTTTGAAATCATTTCTATGAAGCAAGCATTCAATCCTGAGAAAAAAAATGAATTAGCAATATGCTTGAAAGGACAGTGGTATAAACTCGTGGTTAAAAATAAAAAGTTTAAATCTAAACGAGACAGCTTAGATGTAGCTATTCTTCAAGATAAAGCTTTAGAGCCCATTTTAGGTATTAAAGATCCTCGTTCCGATGAAAACATTTTTTTCGTAGGAGGTATAAAAGATCCCAACGAAATGGAGAAATATGTCACAGATAAAGGAAATGATCTATTTGTTAATTTATATCCAGTAGACATTAAAGATTTAGAATTAATCGCAGATAAAGGAGGGATCATGCCTCCAAAAAGCACTTGGTTTGATCCAAAAGTTCTTTCTGGATTAATTTTACACGATTTAGGAGAAAAATAAAAAAGATAGTTAGTTATTTACTTTTTAGGAAATTTGATATTTTTTCAGCAACCATAATAGCAGCAGCAGTTTGATTTTCAATGCTTTGGGATGCTATGTGTGGAGTTAGCACGAGATTTTCATTCCAGTTTATGAATTCTTGATCCTTTAATGGTTCATCACGATACACATCAAGAGCAGCACCCGCGATATCTTTGTTCTTTAACGCGTTTAATAAAGCTTTATCCTCAATTAGATTACCTCTTGCTGTGTTAATAAGTATAGAATCTCTCCTCATTAATTTAAGTCGTTCTTCATTGATTATATTTTCAGTTTGAGGTGAAGAAGGAAGGTGTAACGAAACAACTTGTGCTTCTTTTAATAGATCTTCAACTGAAGAATAAATTGAACATCCAATTTCTTTAGCCTCATCAATTGCTACTTGACCTTTACTAAATCTAGAATAGACACCAACTTCCATTCCCATAGCAATTGCAATTTTTGCTAAATGTTTTGCTATATTTCCAAATCCTATTAAGCCAAGTTTTTTACCATTTAAGGTATATCCTAAACATTCATTTTTCTTCCATTGTGCTTCGTGGGTTGTACGATCAGCATAGGAAATTTTTCTTGCCAATGTTAACATCAATCCTAATGCAAATTCTGCCACAGAAACAGCAGGAGCTTCAGGAGTATTTAAAACCTTTATATTCATCTCAGTTGCTTTATTGATATCAACATTATCTAAACCAACTCCAGCTCTACCAATCGCTTTTAAGTTCTTTGCATTTTCTAATACATCAGCAGTTAACTTTGTTCTTGAACGAATTACTATGCCATCATAATCTCCAATTTCATTCTTAAGTTCTTCCTTAGTAATTGTAAATTTCTTTATGACTTCAAATCCATTATCTTCAAATATTTTAATACCCACATCTTCAAGTTTATCGCTAATTAATATTTTCATTTACATCACACGGATTGAATTCAATTAGATTGAATATTTCTTTTAGTTTACGAATCTTTAAAGAGTTTTTGTTTAATCATACTGAATTCTTAATAAAAAAAGAAAGATAAAAAAAAAATCCATTCTTTAATGCATTAAATTATGTTTATTTTAACTTATTTATAATTTCTGTAAGAATTTTCAACATTTCTTCAAGGTCTTTAAGTTGGATCTCTCCCATATGCCCAATACGAAATGTCTTATTTACTAAATTTCCATATCCATTAACAATTCGATAACCTTCGCTTAGAAGCATAGAAACCATTTTTGGAATATCAAGATTTAATGAATTTCTTATTGTAGAAACCGTATTAGATTCATATCCTTTTTCAGAAAACATCTCAAGATTGATATCATCTGCCCACTTACGCGTTTGTTTTCCTAATTGTTCATGTCTTTCAAATCTCTTCTCCAAACCTTCTTCATTCAATATAAAATCTAATTGAGCAGTTAAGCCTCTTATTTGTGGTATAGGGGGAGTAGTTGGAGTTTGATGTTTTGCATTACTCTTTTTTAATCCCAAAAAATCGAAGTACAAACCCCTATTTTTTACTTTTTCTGCTTTATCGAATGCTGCATCTGATACAGAACAAACAGCAAGTCCAGGCGGTAAAGCAAAACATTTTTGAACAGATGCCAAGCAAACATCAATATTCAATTTATCAACTTCCAATTTAATCCCTGCCATTGAAGAAGTTGCATCAACACATAATAAAGCGCCTGATTCTTTAATTATTGGGGCTATATTATCAATGGGATTATAAACACCAGTGGATGTTTCATTTGACTGAATAAAAACAACTGGATATTTATCTTTACTTAAAGCTTCTTGAGCAACCTCGGGAGTTATCGCTTTACCCCATTCAACTCCTTCTTTAACAGATATCTTTCCATTCGATACTCCTATCTCATACCATCGATCTCCAAAAGCTCCAATTGAAAAAAATAATGCTTTTTCATCATCTTTAACCAAGTTTCTAACACAAGCTTCCATTATCCCCGTAGCACTTGATGTAAAAATCAAACATTCATCTTTAGTATACAATACCTTTTGAAGGCCTTCTGTCGCCATTTGATGCATTTCTGAATAGGGTTTTGATCTATGAGTATCATTAGGTTTTGCCAATTCTTTTAAAACTCTCTCTGGAACATATACAGGTCCAGGAGTAAATAATTTCAATTGTGAACCTTTTTCTTTATTAAAATGAACATCATTCATAGTTAACACATTTTTCAGATTTCGTATATTTTTTAGTATGATATATGGAATTAAATAGTATGGTCAAATATCATTTTTATTATTTTTTATTTATATTTTTTGAATATATAAATAGAATTATTTCATAGTCATTAGGTGATTGTTTTTAAGTAATTAATTTACTTGGGTACAATAACCATGAGTTTCTACTTATCATTTATACAATAACTTATCTAAACCCATATTCTATTTTGTCTAAAATAAGATTTCCATTGCTATCAACTTGAAGTAAATAATCAGATATTATATAGAAAAAGACTTTTAAATTTCTAAAAGATACAAGAGATAATCCAAATTCACTTAAATAAAGAGCAGCTCTCCCTAAAACATTAAGAATTAGTAAAATTGAAAAAGCAATAATTTGAAGTAGAAAAACACTTTTAGAAAGAATTACTGGGGAAGTAAAAGCCATCATAGATATTCCTATAGTAATACTTCCAATTATACTATTTATAATTCGATATTTCAATGAATAAATCTTAATGATTATACTTTTAATAATCCCCGCAATCCCAACAATCACCATCGGAAATGCAATTAAATTGATGAGAGTTTTTGAAGTAATATTAGGGAATGAAATCAAATATCCTAAAAACCATAATGAGAAAAATATGTATATTATCCCTGATAAGATTTGATTAAATTTATTTCCTCTTT
>CAYNEU010000696.1:0-5933 GCA_964396275.1 uncultured archaeon
TTAATAATTAAAATAGGAAAGAAAAATTTTTCAGTTATTTTTAAAAATTATTTTCTTATTTAATTTAAATAATTCTAAGATGAAATATGTCCATAACCCTGATTAGAATCTAGAAATTGCTGAGAACTAGTATCGAAATTAAATTGAAGGTAACGAGTCCTTCCGTGTACTATAGTCTCTAAAAAGAAAAATTTTACAGAAAATACACTATTCTTCCTAAAAAATATTGGTAAAATGGTCCATTTTGCATAATAATAATGCTCCTTGCACAATTCAATCGCTTTTTTGAAAAGGGTCATTTCTTCTGATTCAAGAGTAGCTTGATTTCTATATAACACCTTAGATGTTAAAAAATATGTCTTCTTTTTAATGCATAATGAAACTCCATCATGAGTAAATTCATGTTCAAAGATAATAAAATAAAATGGTAAAATTCCCGGAAAGTATTTCTGATTATCCTTAAGATGCAGATTTATCCAAACATTTGCAAAAGTTCGATATAAATAATAAAATATAAAAAAATATGTATAAAAGTTAATAATCCCCACAAAAAGGAAAAGTTCCGCAGAATAATATGCCATCAATTGAAATATTATAAGAAATATTAATGAATTTATAAAAGTAAATGTGCTACCTGATCTTTCAATATATAGACAATATTCTTTTTTAGAAATGGGATATAAGTAAGGAATCTTCGTAGTAGTAAGGAGATCCATTGATACATGTAATCCATAAAACGCGGAGCCTATTATCCAAGATATAAAAAATAATTTATTACTAAAGATACAGAAAAATATACTTAAAATAGCAGATGCTATTATACCAACTATATATGAATGAGAACCTCCACGATGATGAAGATAATTTGATTTAAAAATTCTTTTTAATGGGAAGAAAAACATATCTATATCGGGTAAAACAGAGAAAGAAAGAGCTATGAAGAAATATTCAAAGGTAACATCCTTTAAGAAAAGTATGTACAGTAAGCCTCCAAAAACAGAATGTGTGAAAAAGTCCATAATAAGAATTAGTTGTTATAAATTAATAATTAAAATAGGAAAGAAAAATTTTTCAGTTATTTTTAAAAATTATTTTCTTTTTTAATTTAAATAATTCTAAGATAAAATATATCCATAACCCTGATTAGAATCAATATATTGCTGAGTATATGTATCGAAATTAAATTGAATATAATGAGTCCTTCCACGTACCATCGTCTCTAAAAAGAAAAATCTCACAGAAAATACACCATTCTCTCTAAAAAATATTGGTAAAACGGTCCATTTTGCATAGTAATAATGCTCATTGCACAATTCAATCGCTTTTTTGAAAAGGACCATTTCCTTTGGTTCTAGAACAGAATGGTTTTTATATATCACCTTAGATGTTAAAAAATGTGACTTTTTTTCAATGCATAATGATACTCCATCATGATCAACCTCTTGTTCAAAGACAGTAAAATAAAATGGTAAAACGCCCGGAAAGTATTTCTGATTATCCTTAAGATGCCGATTTATCCAAACCTTTGCAATAATTCGATATAAATAATAAAAAAGATAAAAATATGTAAAAAAATTGATGACACTCACGAATAGGAATAATTCCGCAGACATGTGATAAAAAATTAGATTTGTAATAAGAAATATCAATGAGAGCATAAAAGTAAATGAGCTACCAGCCTTTTCAACATAAAAACTATATTCTTTTTTAGAGAGGGGATATAAGTAGGGGATTCTCGTAGTAGTAAGGAGATCCATTGATACGTGTAATCCATAAAATGCCGATCCGATTATCCAAACCATAATAAATGATTTATTTCTAAAAATAGAGAAAAACATGCCTAAAATAGCAGATATTATTATACCTACTATATATGAATGAGAGCCTCCGCGATGTTCAAGATAATTCGATTTAAAAATTCTTTTCAAAGGGAATAAAAAAATATCCAAGTCTGGTAAAAAGGAGAAAAAAATGGCTATAATGATATAATCAAAGGTTACATCCTTTAAGAAAAGTATATACAATAGAGCTCCAAAAACAGAATGAGTGAAAATGTCCATAATAAGAATTTTTTGCTTTACTTTAGTAATTAAAATAGTGAAAGAAAAATTTTTCAGTTATTTTCTAAAAGTATATGCTTTTATTAATGTAATCGTCTGGATTCTCAAATTTGAAAAGAAGTATTTTTGCTACTCTTCTCCTATAAAAGTTATAGAGCTAATATCTTCTAAAAACATATCTAAAATAAAAAAAAAAGAAGATAAAATTAGATTTATTCTACTTTTGAAAACTTACCAAGATTTTTATTAAGCATTTTCAGTATTTTATCTTCTAATTCTTCTGGAATATGCCTAAAAGAGAATTCCTCTAATTCTGGTAAGAGATTTTGAATTGTCAATCTAGTAAGATAATCCAATTGATCACATAAAGCACATAATTGAAAATGAGCTGAATTTTCGATTAACACAGCCCCTCTTCGAAGGGTGAAATAATTAACTTGTTGTTGTATCATAATTTTCCGTATGTTATTCCACAGATCATGAACTCCTACAAGATAAATAGTATCATTAAGAGAACCACTCTTTTCATTTCTTAATATTATTTCCCAGGCAGAATCTTGTGTTCCTATAAACATAGTATAAATAACACTTTTCTTTTTTGTTTTTTTGTCTTCAGATTTTCTGAATGTTAGTCGCTGAAACATTCTGCGTAATACAGAATCAGCGGATTTTTCAATCATTCCCGAATTTAGCATTTCAAGATTTTCATTTATCTCTTTTTCTAAACCTGATAAATTATACTCTTGTGCGGTTCTTAGTGCCTCTTCGAAATACATTTTCGCTTGTGCGGGTAAATTACTTTCTGCTGCCAATAATCCTTTAAGTAGAACCAATCTACAGAGATCTAAATAACTTTGATTTTCAATAGCAATCGTTTTTGCCAAATCTAGATGGTTGTAAGCATGATTCAAGTATTCAAGGTTTTCAGTCTCTTGAAAATATTTAAAATAACCTTCAGCAAGCCTAATTTCAATATCGCTCGCATTTTCTATAGACTGATTTTTAAACATAATTTCTCTTTCTTCTTTTAGATTTTCAATCAATTCTGACCAGTTATTACGCAATTCTCCTTCTATTGCTTGCAGATCATGCATAAAAATACTACCTACCGGCGAAGCTAAAAAGTCTGGATCATTGATTAGGTTATTTCTTACAAAATCTATCAATTCAAGAGAATCAGTTTTACCAGCAATTCTTTTTAGAGTAGAAAGTAAATCAAGTTTGTAATAAGTAGGTAAATTTTCTTCTGAAAGAACTTTTTTACATAATTCTTCTGATTCACCATACCGTTCAGATATAAAAAGTGTTTCAGCGATAATACTCATTAAAGAACTTCTTATAAAAAACTCTTCATTGACAATTGGTAATTCTAATATAGCTCTTTGGCGCTTTAGAGCTTGATCATATAATCCTTGTTTTGATTCAATGACAGACATATTCGAAGAAATAACTGCGTGAGTCCTTTCATCCCCCAAATTTTCACTAACTTTTAATACAATTTCGAAGATTTTTAGTGCTTTTTCTAAATCTCCACTGGATTGATTAACAGCAGCATAAAAATTACCTACAACGCTTATTATTTCTCGATTGCCCAATAATTGTCCAAAATTAAAAACTGGTTCTATTACATCTATAGCTTCATTTATTTTCCCTAAAAAATATAATCTAAACCCATAATATCCTTGCAAAAGCATTAATCCCGTTTTCACTTCAATAGAAGTCTGGTCTCCCCATTCTTTTTGACAATTATTATATAATTGTTCCAAAAGATCATATGAGCTTAATCGAAGAAAAGCTTCGGCTTTTGCAATTGCTGCTTCTAATTGAATAATTAATGGAGCAGATTTAAAATCTATTCTTTTAGCGATCAATATTAATTCTTGTGAGGGTGCAAACCTTGCTTGTAAGCGTAAATATATTGGATAACTCCAAGAGCTTGGTTCATATTTATAATTTAGAAGTTCTTTGCCTTTTCCTATTATAAAGCCCCATTTTGCCGCTAAAAAGGTAACCAATTGATTATTAGGATTATCATGCCTTAATTCATTTAAACCTTCATACCACTCTTTTGGTGTTTTGTTGAACGGTTCTGAAATGGAAGAAAGAATATTTTTCTCCTCATCATTAGCTAAGGATAAGTATAAGCGAAGTTCTAAAGGAATAAACCGCTGAAGTTTATTCCATATATCAGGAGTTCCTATAACACTTATTTTTTCTTCATAATAATCTTTATGAGCTCGATATTCTCCATTTTCATCGATAACAACTACATTAATATGTGATGTTCCTGAATCTGTTTGATGCCCTAATCTAATTGTAAAGAGTCTCCCAATCATTAAATTACCTGATTCAGATCGGGAAATATAAGTATCAGGATTTTGAGGATCAAAATTAATTCGTTTATTGCATATTTTACAGTTAATCTCGGTCATTTTAACACCTCATCTTTTGTTTTGTTTAGAAGATGAGAGTCTTTTAATACTAAATATATTCGCCCTAATCACACAAATTAAGGAGTTTTCTCCCCATGCCTACAATTTCTTCCAAAACTATATCAATACCCACAAAGGGTTCAATAGAACTTGTTTCGCAATAAGTGTGAAAGAATTTACCCTCACCAACTAGAGTATGAACTAATTCTTTTGAAACATTTCTTTCTAAATCAACTTTATTTCCTATTAGAATAAATCCATTGGTATTACTTTTGAATCTAGAATCTAGATTCATTAATCGAAGCCAATTATTAAGATTTTCAAAAGATTCATATCTATCTATTGAAAAAACAAAGACGTAAATATCGATATATGATAAAACCGAACTCTGTAATATATCTAATGGATGCATACCAGGAGTTCTTTGTCCAGCTAAATCGTAACATTGAAAAACTAAATCTTTATAGGTCCATGATTCAATCTCCATAAATGGAGTGCGTGTAACTTTTTTATCTTCTAGCACTTTTTGACCAGAATGATTATGATTATATTCCGTTGTTTTTTGAAGCATAGCTTGTACTAATGTTGTTTTTCCTACTGCTCCATCTCCCACAATGGTCATTCGAATTAATCTCTTGGCATTTTTTAATTGAGTTAAGAAATTTGATATTTTAGCCAGTTGGAATACACCTATCTTACCAATAATTTGAATATTATAAAGTTATACCTAATGAAGAAAATAGCGTATGAAACTATTATTATTTTAATCTAATTAATAAAACCTTTTTTAATGAATGAACGTGATATCGTCACACATACATATATGAAAAAAAAATGAGGAATAATTTTTCAAGGGAAGTTTATACCAGTAATTTTTATCATCATAAGCTTTATCTGATATACATAATATATATTAGATATTCTTATTTTGAGTGGTCAAGTAATGATAATTAAAAGTCCTTTCAATGGTACAATCCCAAAGATTCATCCTACGGCTTTCATTGCTACGGATGTTGTAATAATTGGAGATGTGGAAATAGGGGCTTATACAAATATATGGTTTGGTGCGAAAATTCGTGGAGATTGGGGTAAGATTATTGTGGGAGAAAACACAAGCATTCAAGATAATTCAGTGCTCCATTCCAGACCACATGAAATTTGTAAAGTTGGCAATAATGTAAGGTTAGGACATTCATGTATGTGTCATGGACCTTGCATTATCGAAGATTATTCATTAGTCGGAATACATGCTTCTGTTTTAGAGGGAGGTAGACTTGGAACTGGCTCGGTTTTGGCGGGAGGTTCAGTTTTACGAGACAAAACAGAAGACTTTAGTTTATATGCGGGGATACCAGCAATTAAAAAGAAAACTTACCCTAATAAGAACTTAAATGAATTTAGTTCTAATCTTTACGTTAAAAATGGTCAAAAATTTAAAAAG
>CAYNEU010000697.1:0-7696 GCA_964396275.1 uncultured archaeon
TTCCGTAAATTTCTTTCAAGAGATTTTTCCCATTTGCTAAATCCGTTAAAATAATATAATCATTAATCTCTAAATATTCAAATAACAAATCAAATAATTTTAGGAACTCATCAATTTCACATTGTGGAAAATATAATTTTATCATAAACCCATTTTCAAATTTAATTTTTTCTGTAAACCCATGGATATAATATTCCCCCTCTATTTCATAAATAAAGCCATAGTTAAAGAAATTGAAAATTTCTATTATCTTTTGATTCAATTCTTCCTTTACATTAGGTAAAATTATATAAATCTTATCTCGAAAGTCTAAATTTCTTAACAAGATATAAGGAAAAATTAAAGCTTTTTTGATTAGGGTTGTAATATTGTTAATGATTGAAATCTTCCGTGTGCCTAAGAATGATTTTATATCTATTGATTTCCAATTATATATTTCAGTTAATGCTTGGAAATAAAGAGAATTAGGTCCAATAAATTCTTGGTGTGATAATTTCCCCATATTAAATTGCTTTATTTTAGAAATTTTAAACTGATAATCTGGATTAAAAAGAATATTTTGCATATACATTTTAAACCTATTCGAATCATAAATCCAACCATTAGAACTTAGGTTATAATTAAAATGTAGAATTTGATACATTCTTTTCATCGAAAATAGACAATATTCCTTTATTATAAGTTTTGTTTTTATATACCAATTAAGATGTTTTACGTTAGGATTCCTATATGGAAAGATATATTTTATTAAAAAAATATTTCCCTTGTCGATAATTAGTGGATATTTAATAGATTGAAATGAATTAATCAAAAGATGCTCAAGATCAATATCATTTGCATTTGAGGAATGAATATATAAAATGAATTGGCTTAGCCCAAAAGCTTGGAAGTTTGGTATAAATTTTATTGAATTAATAAAGCTTTTAAAAAATTGTGCTTGCTGTGAGGTTTTGAATTTTTCAGGGTTGAGAAGAATGGTATTGAGGTTTTTATTAAATTCAGTCAATTTATTTATTCTATTGATATTAAAATCAAACTGCTCATGTGAAATGCGTTTCTCTACCTCTTTTACTAAATTGAAAATATTTTTTTCTTTTAACCACAATTGTTCTTGAAAGGTTATTTTAATTTCCTGGAGTGGATTTAGTGAATCTCCCAATATGTTTTGGATATAAATAAAACTCTGTTCAAATAGATCCTTAGTATAAAAAAACTCATTTTTATCAAAGTTATAAAAATCTTTAATTGCTACAAAAGGTGATAAACCACTTGTAAAATATCTCTTAAAAACAACAAGGTCTTCGATAAAATTATTGTACAGAATCGAGATTAACAGTTCTTTTTCTTTTATATTTAAAAAGTATGTAAAAATAAGTATTAATGATTCATTGTTGAATAAATTCTCTACTCTATTTAAAAGTACTCGTGGAAAAAACTTTATAATCTTCTCTAATTGACGATTAACTCTTAATGTATCTTTCAAAATGAGAAATGGATGATATTTAGCAAAGGAACTTGTAAAAATAGTATTAATTAGTTGAGGAGATATTAGATCTACATTTAAAAATCTTTTGAATATGGAATCTATCATCTGATTAGTAATTTTATAAGGTTTAAATTTTTCAAATGATTGTTTAAGCTTTTCTTCTTTTGCAGAATAAATAATTTCTGTTACTTTTTTATTTCTAATAATTTCTTTCATCGAACCTATGCTAAATATTTTTAGCTTTCTATAAGCTTCAAAAAAATTATGGAATTTGTAATATTTTTCCTTTAATGTCAGATAATCTTGAATTGATGTAAAATAACGAGGCAAGAATTCTTTAAATATGATTGTTTGAACATTCTTACTTTTAATTAATAGATTTTCTTCAATTAACTGAGAAAAATGATGTAATTTTAGATTTTCTTGCAATTTTACTAAATTCTTTATTTCATGATTTTGTTTAATTAACTTTTCAATTAATTCCAAATATGATAATATTCGTTGGAGGATATCATCTATATAAAAAAACCCAAATCTCTGATTTAATTTTAAAAAATCGAAGAATTCTTTTTTTAAGTGTGGGGATTTGTAAAATATACTAAGAGAAGACCTTAAATTTAAAATTAAGACTCTTTCGCTCTCAATATTATCTATCAACTCGTCCTTAAGCGATTGAAGTGTTTCTGCCCTACGCTCGAATCCAAAACCTGTGGGACTGGGTAGCCCAACTCTTTCAAATATGAGCCATTCCAATAAAGTAAGATTAAGCTTCTTTTGAACCTCATTATATAAACTTGTATGAATGATTTCAAATCGATTATCATAATCCTTATGATTTGGATTTATAATTTTACTTAAATCTCTAAAATATTCCCTAAAATAATTTAAATTTAATATATTTTTATAATCTTTCCAAATATAACAATCTTTATTTACAATATAACCAAAATTATGAAGTTTTTCAATAAATTTCACCATATCTTTTAAATAGATTTTAGGAATTACAAAAAGGCAATGAATTTCCTCAGAGAAGCCAATTTTAGCGAAAACAGGATTATGTAAAAAAGGGATTTTATCTAAAATATTATAAATATCTTTCCTATTCAAAATAGGATTAAATTTCAGAATTGATATAAGCACTACAACATTTATTTTTTGATATATTTGCTGATATGAAGGGGATATAATAGTAAATTTATTTATCCAGCGTAAATTTTCGCTAAACCTTCTCTTGCTTAATGTGGTAGAAATGATTCCTTTTTCTTTAAAATCTTGGAATAAATCTTCAAATTCGCTGTAATTTTTAAAGAGTCTTACTTGATTAAATATCTTTACAAGAACTCTTATGGTCTCTATTATTTCATCGTTATTAAGAGATTTTGAAGTTTTATAGATAAATTCTTCATAAAGCACGTCATAAAAGTTATCCATCTTATCTTGAATTAAAGAAACATTTCTTCTAATAAACTCAAAAAAGAATTGTGTGGAACTTTGAGTTCCTTCTGTCGCTTCAAGTTTAAAGAATTTATCTAACTTATCAAATTGTGCTGATAAGTAATCATAATTGATAATTTTACTTCGGATTAACTTTTTCCATTGTTTGATTATCTCTAATTTGGAGAGATCATTTTCTAAAATTTCATGAATAACAATTTGAATAATTTCCTTTTTTCTTAATTGATCAGGCACAAAACATAGATAGGCTTCTCTGAGTAAGATTAACTTTAAAAATTTCAAAACCGATCTAGAGATTTCAATTTGAAGTTGTTTTTCTATCAATCTCCTTCTAACGCCAAGATCGTAAAAATAGCTCGAATCTTCGTTTAGATCATCTTTAAAATTGATGGTCATTTTTGGATTGATCGTATCTAAACCCAAGTAATTTTGAATTTCCGTTAAAAGATTGCTAAATATTTGATTTACATCCTTAATGATGTATTGTGTTGGTGTGCTTATCAATATATCTAGATTCAGATTAGCCATACGGATATTTATATTTTTTAATCTAAATTTTGATACTAAGATTTAATTCATTAATTAAAGACGATTCAATTCTTAACCATCGTTAAAATATTACTAATAATATATTTAAAAGTTTGTTATATTTGGGGGGGATTTTATAAAATTACAATTTTTATAAAAGTTAGATTTACCAATATAATATGCAAAAGATAAGAATTACGAGTAGAATATTAGTCTAATTAATATAATTAAAATTACTCTCGTTGATGTGATTCTATTTATTTTAAGATTGTATTTTAGAAAAAAAATGAGGTTTAATACTTGGATTCCCGGTAGAAGCCTAGAAATATAACATGGAAAATAACCAGATCTATTGATTCCGCAAAAGTTAAGAAAGTGTCAGATTCTCCTATAATAAACTGTGCTAAAGAGCGGATAATTTGAGAAAATAAATAAGCTCCAAATCCTATAGGGAAGATTAGCGTGTTGATTTGAGAGAAGCGCTTGTTTTTATAAGCAAATCTAAAGAGCCAGAAAATTGTAATTAATGAAGGAATTATTATAACAGGATAATAAATTGTTAATGTTCGAACACTTGGAGCTAATATTCTAGCTATGAGCACAATCAATAAAATGCTGAAAATCAACCGATAATTTATCTTATTACGCATTTCTTCGTTGGTAAGTCTATTGAATCTTGATCGTAATGAAAATGAAAATACCATCATTTCTGTACTGAGATATATCATTGGTAAGAAATCTAATATCATAATGAACTATCGCGCCTTAAGGCCATTTAAAACGAGAGGCTTATTCAATTGAAAATAAATGAAGTCAGCAAAAAAATCTAAAGCTTTTCCGAATATAAGAAATAAGAAGAAAATCCCGAATAAAATGGGCAAATCCGAAAAATATTATTATTCTTGCTGAAACCATTTGTGAAATGTATATATGACCATTCCAGACAAAATAATGATTCTATTTGTAATGATCAATCTTACGCCTAAAGCGCCCTTATGAGTAGGATATGACTGAACTATTGCATTCCAATTAAAATAATATAGTATAAAACCGAAGTAATGCCAATTATAACAGATATAGAGATTACCGTGAGATGAAATGTCTTTTTATTTGATGGTCTTATAAATTTTTTTTTATAAAATAACTAACTTATTAAATTAATCCAAAAAATTGAGAGCCCTAAAATATAATAGATTAAAGTGTGTATGTTATTATTAATAAATATACAAAGAAAAATGCCTAAAATTTTAAATTATTCTATAGTTGGTCTTGAGGATTACACAATTAGTTTTGAAAGTTATTGTTCTTTATGTGATATTCAAAAGTTTTGCACATGGGGAAAAGATGAACCTTTTTCTATTAAAATTAGTTGTAGTGATTTAAATCGGGCGAAAGAAAAGGTGAAATTTGACCAGCTTCAAAGATTACAAAAGACTGAAGATGTTTCAGTTCCATACGAGGAACTAATCAAAAAAGTGAAAATTAACTTGCAAAATATTATTTCTCAAATATGGAGAGGTAAAATTAAAACCCATAAAGAAGAGATCAGATGTTTAGACTCTCGTAAGATTGATCCTATGCTGGTAGCTCAACAAGGGCAAGATTGGTGGCAAGATTTTAACGCAACTATGAAGGTTATCAATATTGAATGTGAAAAGATAACTTAACTATAAGGATACTTGTCTTGGGTGTTGTTTTTTGTCTTTTTTTTATAAGCATTTTCTAACAGATTATTTGTAGACTTTAAATATTCACAATAGAATAATAAAATAGGTCATATTTTATGCTAAATTTCATGAATAACGATTTAATAGAAGATTTACTTTCAGGTATTATATTATCTGATTTAGAGATGTTATATTTTGGGTTTTTTCAAGCAATTTTCCAATTTATGAAATATACGTTCGTTTTTATAATAATTTTTATTGGATTATTAACCTTAACAAGATTAAGAGGGATTTATCTTCAGCAACGGGGTAAAGGTATAATGAAGGAAGAAGATCAACTTGGAAAAGTACGATTGATATTAGGAACACTTTATTTATCCTTTGGTTTTGGGATTCTATTCAATTATTTAATATATTTTTTGATATGGATATTATCTCCGTTACCTAATGGTTTGATATATTCCTTAATAGAAATTGGAAGCCGTTATATACCCGAAACATTCCTATTTTTAAGAGACAGACTATTGATATACATGCATCCTATAATTGCATTTGCATCATTTTTAGGAATAATATATTTTTTCTTGAGTCTTTATTATTTAATCAATAATAACCGTGTAATAAGTAATCCCCATGGTATTATCCGACTTTTGATTAAATCAGTAGTGATGATAATATTTCTGGGTTTTTCAACTAGTTTTCCCTATTTAGTTTAATCCTAAGAGTGAAAAAAAATTCATCAATTAAAATCAATTTAGAGATGCTCTTATGTAGTTACGTACTAGCGAAACATTTATATATTATATTTATATTTATATTATTTGCATCAAAGAATATATTAGCATTTCAGTCACGCAATATAGTTAGTTTTTATAATACAATTTTATTCGCTACACGGGTTAATTTCTACTAAAAAATTTTCAATTAATAGGTTTTAGTAATAAAATTATTTTAAAAATTATATAGGGTTGTTATTATGGAAGTTGAATCAGATTTAAGTAATCTTTCAAATTTATGTCCTGAATGTGAAGGTAAGATTATTTTACTTCACGAGAAAGGAGAAACTGTATGTGGACAATGCGGTTTAGTCATTAGTGAAAGAATAGTCGACATATCCCATAGTGGAAAAAGAGCCTTTACCAAGCAGGAAAAGGAGTCTAGAGAAAGAACAGGATCTCCAATTTCAATTTTATTACCAGATATGGGTCTAAGCACAATTATAGATAAAGCAAATATTAAAAGCCCTGATTTGAAAAGAGCTGCGAAATGGAATTCTCGGATGACATGGGATAAGAGGAATATGTTAATTGCTACTACCGAATTAAAAAGGATAGGTAGTAATCTAAACTTACCTAATCATGTTAAAAAAGCAGCAATTCGATTATATATAGAGGCGTTCAAAAAGAAATTACTACGCGGGAGATCGATTAATGGGATGGTTGCAGCGTGTTTATATTTCGCTTGCAGAGAGAGAAAAATCCCACGAACTTTGCAAGAGATTTTAGATGAAACATCTATTAGTGCAAAAAATGTGAGAAGATGTTATAGAACCTTGATTAGAGAGTTAAATTTAAAAGCACCCTCAACAGATCCCATTTCTCTTATTCCAAGATTTATTGCTGAATTGGAGTTAGATGTAGATGCAGAAAATGCAACTATAAAGATTTTACAGAATTTTACTTCAAAATATTCTACAAGTGGTAAAGATCCAAAAGGTCTATGTGCTGGTGCATTATATCTAATTTGTAAAAAGAAAGATAAAAAGGTTTCTCAGAAAGATATTGCAAATTTAGTGGGAGTAACTGAAGTAACACTTCGTTCAAGATATAAAGAACTTGTAAAAATGCTTAATATTATGGTATAACTAAATATATAAAAACTTTTTTTTATTCTTCTTTTCTTAAAATTATTTTGATAAAATCTGGCAGGGTTAATAAATATCCTTGAGCATTTGGTAGTTGATTTTTGATTTTAATAAATAGTTGAGAATAATTTTCAGCTTTTTCTTTCTGTTTAAGTACGTCATTACGTGTTTGTTCTCTTACGGGTTCAACAGGAATTCCCCTCATGACAGCTCGGGCAGGGATGGTTAATCCTGGTGGAACCTGACTTTCGTTTAAAATTATTACTCCTTCACCAATTGATGCTTCTTCATAAATTAATGTGCCCTCTTTTATTTGAACGTAATCTTCTAGAAAACATCCTAATAGTGTAACTGCTGTTTCTATAATACAATATCTACCGATATTTATTGAGCTCTTTTGTGAGCGTGTAAACAAGATAACTCCATCAAATATAGTTGTATATTCTCCTATATTGATTGGTGAATTTTCAGCACGAATAATTGATCCAGGCCAAATTATTACATTATCATTGACACGAACATCTCCAATTAAAGTCGCCATGGGTGAAACATAACAATTTGGGCTTATATCGGGTTTCTTACCATTATATTCCATTATAGGCATATGATTCTCACTTATATTGTTTATGATAGGTAAATAAAATTATTACTTTTTAAATTCAACTTATCTCTTAAAAAATTTAAACTTTTATCAAC
>CAYNEU010000698.1:0-1625 GCA_964396275.1 uncultured archaeon
ATCAATAACACCATGACCCGTTTTAGCAGATGTTATAGAATAGCCTAGGAAATTTCGTTTACTCACTATTTCTTGAATTTTAGATTTATCAAGTTTATATTCATCCACTAAATCAACTTTATTAGCAAAAACAACGATAGGAATATCTCCACAGAACTGCTTGATATCTTCATGCCAATATGAGATGTGGTTGAAGCTCTCATCACCGAGCTTATTTTCTTCGAGACTATACACGATTATAGCAGCATTACTATTTTTAAAAAATGAGGGACGCGCAAAATTGAAATCATCTTGGCCAGCTATATCCCAGAACATCAATCTAATCTTATCTCCATCTATTTCTTTATCATAAATTGTGAATTGAGCTCCAATCGTTTTGATATAATCCTCGACAAAATCTCCTTGTGTAAATTTTTTAATCAGGGTTGTTTTTCCTACAAACCCATTTCCAACTAGAGTTATTTTGAATTTGAATTTTGACTCTGAATCGGACATTTGATTATCTCTTAGAAATGAAATTAGTGATGGTCGTTTAAAATAAATTAGTGTTATATAAATATAAAAGTTCGGTTTCTTGATAATAAAAAAACAGGTGAAATAATTAAAACCGTTATATAATTTGAAGAATCTGTTCAAATTTAATAATTTTTATGAAATAGAGCGCTCAAATTGTCAAATTTTGACAAACATGCTCTCCCTCTCTTCGCCACTCTTCTCACCCAGTACCGGATTTCACCCGTCCCCATCTTTAATAATACCAATATTTCATATATAGTTTATAGTATGAAACTTTAAACAAAATTTTGGATTTTTTTTGGAACGTTAAGTATTAATAGATTTCAAAGTATTATTTAATTAATTGCTATTTAGAGTAAGATATGAAATAGACAGTGTCTAATATAATAAATTATCCCCCAGAAGAGATTATAAAACCTGTTTTTGGAAAGCCTAATTATGAATTTATCGTTTTATGGATTTTACATAATAATGAAGTATGTACATGGGCAAATCTGAAAGTAAAAGTTAAACATTCAACCTTATCAATCCACCTTAACAGACTTAAGGAGAGGGGATATATTGAAAAAAGTTCATTCAATAAATATAAAATAACATCGAAAGGTAAGGATAGATATTATGAGCTTTCTCAAGCAAGGCAGAAAAAGCGCAAATTAAGTTACCCTCCAAAAGTTATACGTAGAAGGAGGAATTACGACCATTGGATTCTGTGGATGGTGTATAACAATAATTATTGCAAGTGGTCTGATTTTCTTGAACCACCTCTTTCGATCAATCAATCATCTTTATCTAAGAATTTAAAATCATTAATAGATAAAGATTTTGTAAGGAAAGAGGAGAAAGAATATAGAATTACACGATTAGGTAAAACAGAATATTCAAATATGCTAAGGTTATATGATTTAGATCGACAATCAATCTTAGAGGAAGAAGGCAAACGAATTAAAGAAATCACCAAAAAGACCACTAAATTCTTTAAAGAGTATAAAATAAAAGATATTGATATAAAATTTCGGTTTTTAAAGAATAAGTTAAAATTACCTTATGAAAAAGTTAAATCTACTTTAGATAGTGAAGATGAGTATGATAAAGTCTTACTCTATCTCTCT
>CAYNEU010000699.1:0-2455 GCA_964396275.1 uncultured archaeon
ATTCACATTCATTTCCAATTATCTCAGCTTCGCATCTATTAGCAATTTTTAAAAAAGATTCTCCTGGTTTAACTAAATTCTTCGCTAGTTTTTTCGCTGCTATAACTGCCTTTCCTGCTTTAATATAATCTTGAATATAATTACTACTCATATTTTTACACACTATTAATATTAATTTTTAATTAAGGTGTTAATCTATCAGCCGTTCGAGGATACATTACAGCTTCTCTAATATCATCAAGTCCACATATCATTGTAAGCCACCTATCTATACCTAAACCAAATCCGGCATGTGGAGGCATACCGTAATCAAATGAATTTAGATGAGATCTGAAAGAAGATGAATTCAACCCTTTACTTTCAAGAGCATTTATTAGTTGTTCCTTATTGTGGACTCTAGTTCCTCCAGAGGTTAATTCTAACATTCCCTTCTGTAAATCGAATGATTCACTATATTTAGAATCTTTCGAAGGCATAATGTAAAAAGGTTTAATGAACATTGGCCAATGAGTTATATAATAATAGCTTGTTAATTCTTTCCCCAATTTTCGATAAGCTTCAGTAGATATGTCCTCCCCAAACTCAATATTAATTCCAAATTTAGTGGATATTAACTCAATGATTTCTTCGTATTTATATCTAGGGAAGGGAATTTCTGGTGTCATTGATATATTTTCCATTTCTAAATACTCTAAAGCACTCATCTGGTTTTCTCTTATATCCTCTAAAACATTATAAACAAGATCTTCTAAAAGTTTTAGAACATCGTCCATTGTAGAAAAAGCTATTTCAACATCTAACGTAAGGATTTCACATAGATGTCGTTTTGTACGATGTTTTTCTGCTCTAAAGCAATCACTTATTTCGAAAACCCTTTCATAGACTCCACTTAATTGTTCTTTATATAATTGGGCTGACTGAGTAAGAAATGCTTCTTTTTCAAAATATATAATTGGAAATAACTCAGTACCTCCCTCTGTTGCAGAAGCTATAATCTTTGGAGTTGTCATTTCAGTGAAATTATGTTCAAATAAAAATTTTCGAATTGACCTAAACATTTCTCCTCTGATTCTAAAAACCGCTTGATTTTTTAATGATCTTAAATCTAAAGCCCTGTGATTCAATCTAAGATCTAACTCTGAGATGGTTTCTCCCGTCATATCTATAGGAAGTTTATCAGGAGTTGTATTTAATATTTTTAATTCAGATGGGATTATTTCAATTCCTCCAGGTGCCTCCTTAAACTCTTTCACAGTTCCTTTTACCATTATACAGTATTGATATCCAACCTTCGCCTTTTCAAACAATTCATCGGAAACAACTCCCTTTTTTAAGGTTATTTGACGCTCTCCATATTTATCTTGTAGAGAGATGAATTTTAAGCCTCCAAGATTTCTATAATTACGAACCCATCCACCTAAAATAACTTCTTTACTCACTAATTCTATTGTTATATCTTTAGTGAAATAAGTTTTTCTCCAATCTCCTAAATTATCAAGCTTCAATTACTCTACAACTCTCAATTTTTTCTCGAACATATTCTTTAAAATTAAATTAAAAATAAAATTTTTGCTTTCTTATCTTATATTTATGGTTGAATTGAAATGGAAAGGCAAAGTGGAAAGAGAGGATAGTATCTCAAAAATATATGAAACTAAACCTCTTCATATTCTCGATATATATCCATCTATCAGTATTGATTCTAAATCGGAACAAAAATGGCAAAATCTACTAATTTGGGGAGATAATAAAGCAGTAATGAATTCATTGTTAGGGGAATTTAAAAATAAAATATCTCTTATATATATAGATCCCCCATTTGCTACGGGGAGTAACTTCAATTTTAAGGTTCGAATAGGGGAAAATGATAAATACATAGACGATATTGCTTATGAAGATAAGTGGAAAGAAGGATTGGAAACATATTTGGACTTTCTGCACGAGAGACTTATTTTAATGAGAGAACTGCTAACAAATAATGGGTCGATATTTGTACATCTAGATTGGCATATTTCTCATTATATAAAACTAATAATGGATGAGATATTTGGGATAGAAAATTTTAGGAATGAAATAATTTGGGCATATCCAGCAGCATCGGTTAAAACTAGAAGTTTTTTCATTAGATCCTATGACACAATTCTTTTTTATTCAAAATCAGATAATTATGTATTTAACGATGACCCTAATATTTATATGGAGTACTCAAATCGAGTAAAAAACGCTTTAAAGAAAGATGAACATGGAATATTTTATTATAGAGGTGGAAGCCATAATCGAAAAAAATTATCGAGAAAAGTTTATGTTGAGAAAGAAGGAATTTTCCCAAGAGATGTTTGGCATGATATTCCCTATATAAGAGCGAATACCTTAGAATATCAAGGTTTTGCTACTCAAAAACCAGAACGACTTCTTAAAAGGATAATATTATCCTCAACAAAGGAAAATGATATTA
>CAYNEU010000700.1:0-4283 GCA_964396275.1 uncultured archaeon
TACAGATATCATTATCAATAAAATATACATTATAATGAATTCCCTTAATATATTTTTCCAGGTATAAGATTGTGTTATTTTCTGATTTTAAATCTTCGCATGATCTAATAATTCTAACTCCTTTACTTCCTGAACCCATGATAGGCTTTAAAATAAATGGAAAATCTTTTAAGTCTAATTGATTCTTAAATGTTTCAACTGTACCTAAATAAATTTCTGGCGCTAATAATCCTATTCTTTTCATTAGAAAATGTGATTGTATTCGATTTTTCTGCAAAAATGATATTTGGGGGTTGGGTATGACGGGAATGTTATTTGCTTCCAAGAAAAAACCCGCATATAAAAAAAAAAGACTTTTTGATTTTAAAATATATAAGTCGTTATTTAAAAGAGTTCCATTTATAATTAAATTCTCTAATGTGTAGATAGAAACGGTATATCCTTTATTTTCTAAGTAATCTTTTAACTTTCCGGTCATCATGGTCTTTCTTTTCGATAAAATTCCAATATTCATTTTCCTTAGCTAAATCATTTTTTTGCTTGTTTTAATAAAAAATCTGCCACAATTTTATGGCCATCTTTAATATAATTAAAATTTGGAGTACAATTTATGTCAGTTAGAAAAAATTGCTCTTTTGATTTTAGAAAATCTAATGAAGTCAATTTTAAATTCATTACTTCCATTGCTTTATAACAATATTCTTTTAATTCAGAAATCTCACCAATTTCTCTTCTCGATTCAGTCTTATTAGGACTAACTAATATCGGTAATTGCTTAAAAAAGTAAACTTCATCCCCAATCCCATAGATCTTATATTCCCATTTGCTTTTAATAAACTGTTGATAATAAAGATAATTATATTTCGGATCAGTTTTATCAACTTCATTCAAAGCTCTCTCATCAGCTACTCTCAATTGTCCATTTTCTTTATGGACTACTGGTTTAAACTTATAATTTTTTTGATCTATAATATTTTTTATAATGTAATCTCTGAAAGGTGGAACAATTCCTTTAGGATTTAGAGAAAAGTCAGGAATAGGAATTCCTGCCTTCTTTAAATAAACACTATTTAAGAATCTATTGATTGCCAACCAAGTACCTTTATACGAGTTAATTACTGGAATAGAAGTTTGATCTTCAATGAGCTTTATAAATGTTAAAATTAAATCTCCTTTCGCCTTAATAAAGAATAAATCTTCATCAAAATTTAAATTCTCACTACTTAATAAAAAAGATTCCTCAATATATATTTTTACATCTGCTTTAGATTTTAAATATCTTAGGAAATCTGTCACTTTGTACTTTAAATGATATTTATCAATAATTATTCCTATTTTTTTCACAAAATTTACCTTAAAAGCCTTTTTTTAAAAAAAAAAAGGTTCTTCTCTTTATTATTAAATAAAAAAAATATATAATATAAATACAATTAAAATAAAATTTTAGACCTTTTAGCATTGAGTACTGACAATGAGATCTTTAAAACTCGGAGACTTTTTTCTACAAACACATCTAAATTACTAATTAATCAATATATTTATATACCATAATTAACTCATAATTTATCAAATTAATAGGGTTTTATACGTGTCAAATAAATTTAGTAGAATCTACATAGGCTCTATTTGTAATCGCGATCTCGAAATTTTTGCAGAGATCAAGAAGTTCTTTAATAAGAACTATAATATTTCGATAATTAATCTTTTAAAAAAAGATTCTAATATATTTAGCGTTAAACATTTCAAGAAACAAATTAAGAAATACCCTATTTCATTTATAATTGTCAAATTGTTATCTGAAAAAGATAATCAAGAAATTTACGAAACGATAAGAGAAATAACCCCAGACATTCCTCTTTTAAATAGTGTAGATGCCGTCCAGACATGTGAAAGTAGAAGAGATACCTTTAAAAGTGTTGAGCAAAAAAGTAAGAAAATATGTGTCCCTCGTTGTTTTTACTCTTTTAATGAAGCCTTTGAAGCTTGTTCTAGTGGTATTAAAATAGTGATTAAATTGGATAGACATAATATCCCAAACTTACCAAAAGATGATAGAATTATCGGTATAGCGAAAAATTCACATGATTTTAAAGAATTAACAAAAAGATTTAAGGAAAATGAGTTATTTTTCCAAGAATATTTAGGTAAATTTGATATTATCTATAAAATATATGTGATTGGCCGGTGGACAGTTTCAATAACTTCCCATAATCGATTGCAACAAAAAGAAAACTTATCTCCCTTAGAACTGATTCATATTCGTGTACCAATTGACAAACAATTAAAAAGACGAATATTACGATTGGGTAGAAAAATGGGGCTCTCAATTTTTGGTATTGATTACATATTAACAAATGAAGGAAATCCATATATTATTGATATAAATGATTTTCCAAGTTTTAGAAGTATTCCTGAAGCAGTGAGTTTAATCTCAGATTATATATACAATATTTTACTATTACGACAACAAATCTATAAAACACGTGCTTCAGTTAGAGGTTAAAACTTGAGATGATAGTTTATTCATAGTATATAAAAAATTTATCGCTCTCGTTTATTTTCTAAAAACTCTAAAAGTCTTTTTTTAGCAATATAATCATCTAATTGTTCTGGAGGATGTTTTGCAAAAAAAGAGCATGCAGAATGAAGTATTCCCCCAATTTTTCTATCCTTCGCAATTTTACTAATCCTAATGCAGTCTGCAATAATTCCTGCGGAATTATTACCATCTTCTACAAACATTGTAATATCAATTCTAACTGGGGCTCCTCCAAAGACTCTTCCTTCCAGCCTCATATAAGCCTCTTTTTGATTTTTTAGAAAAGGAATATAATCTACAGCAGAAATTCGGCAGTCTATCATATCTCGATTCGGGAGATTAGCAATTACTGCTTCAGTTTTAGATTGGCGTTTTCCTTCTTCGTATCTTAATGATCCATCTGGCATAGGGGTTAACAAATTGCAAAAATCGCTAGAACCACCCCAATCTAATTGAATTGTTCTATCTAATATAGCTCCCCGCATTGGAAAGAGATTAGATAACGCTCTATGAATGATTGTGGCTCCAATTTGGGATTTCACATCGTCTCCCATTAAGGAAAGGCTTTTTTCTTCACCTTTTTTAACTATTTCTGGATCTTTAACTACATGTGAAGGCATTCCATTTACAACACATGATCCTGCTTCAAGTGCACTCATAGCATAATATTTTACAGCTTCATGCGAACCTGTTGGAAGTAGGATTACAGTAACATCTGTATTTCTATTTTTTATTTCATTAATAACATCAGTAGGTTTTTGATTATTATCTACGGGTACTATGTTTTTAATATTACTATCTAAACCATCTAAAATTGGACCTTTTATGACAGGAGCATTTAAATAATCGGGTTCAAATAGTCTCATATTGCAATTTGGTTCTGCAAAAATTGCTTTACTCAAATCTTTACCCACTTTATCAGAATTAACATCAATTCCTAAAACAAAATTAATATCATTAATACTATATTGTTTAATTTCTGGTAAAGTACCGATAATTTTGTCGGGGTTTTTTTTATAATTCTCAATACCTTGAACTAATGCGCTAGCTACATCGCCAATTCCAATTAAGCACACATTAATTTTTGATGCCATAATATTTTCTAATATAAAATGATAATATTTAAATCATTTTAAAAAAGCATTAAGCTTTAAAATACTTAGTTATTAAAAACAAACAAAATTGACACAATACAGACAAGATCTTTATCGAGATTTTAATCTAAACTAAATATATTAATTTTTTTGATAATGTTTTAGATATTCGTGTTTGAGAAATTTTATTTAAAACTAATTTTAAATTAAATTTATTAAATTATCCAATTTTTTGTAAATATATAGAAAGGATATAATAAAAATTAGGAGCTTTGGTGATTTAAATAGAATTTAATTTTAATACTTTAAATCTGATTCTTTTAATTGTACTCTTTTTAATGCTATTTATTATTATCGTATATTTACTCTTACCTTGGATTTTTAATCTATTTGTTTCTCCAAAATTTAATGCTAGCTATATTTTTAACTCAAAGGATTTTAAAACGAAAGAAAAAATGAAACCACTTCAAAAACAAGAGCACACATTTCAAATAGATTTTGAAAGTACCCTCGGAACATACTTAATCTCATTTGGAGCAAAAAAAGAATTTGTAAATGGATACATAAAAATAAGGCATAAATCAAATGATTATTGTAATTGTGATATTTTAAAAACCCATACTAAATTACTTAAATTAATCTCTACTACT
>CAYNEU010000701.1:0-3132 GCA_964396275.1 uncultured archaeon
ATCAGTATTACCCCTCAGAAGAGGAGATACTGGTTTCTGAATTAGGGAAAATGGTAAAAGAGATTATAACATCTAAATCAAAAAAGGAAATTAATACCTTTAAAATAGAGAAAGGAATTCCTTCTCTAAAAATAATATTCACTGAAATTTTTTTCCGGCATGTAGATGTAATGGGTTCTGGTCGATTTTTCTATGCTGAGAAAAAAAAACCTGAAATAGAAATAAGATTATAACTAGTTATATTGTTCTTAACTACTTGCTTATTGAATTAATATTAAATACTACAGTTTTTAAATACATTTTCCCCTTATTACAAATTTCTACGTAAGAAGGTTGCATATGTTGCCACGAACCATCATTGATTACTTCTACTTGTAGGTTATTAATAGTAGTAAAAGATATATCCTTATTATGAGAATGACCATATATTAGGTGATTAATTTTTGAAAAATCATATTTACCATCTTCTAAAAACTCTTTTATTTCCTCTAAATAGTAATTAGGTTTACTCGCATGTTGCCATTTTTTCATTATACGCATATTTGCTTTAATTAAATTAAATTCCAAAATATTCAATTCCGAAAAAACGGCATCCATAGATTCGATTGACTTATTTTTTAACTTAGCTAATTCTTCTTTCATGTATTTAAATGTAATAGGCTTAATTTTTCTTCCATTCTTAATTATTTCATTCCAGAAATAATCATAAGTTTCTTTTACTTCAAACTTACTATTCGAGATTAATGATTTCCATAATTGCCCTACAAAAAATCGATAAATTTCACTATCAAATTGAAAACCATGAGCCATAAAACATCTATAATCACTTTCTAAATCAAGACCTTCAATTTTCACTTTATTAATGGGATTATTTTCAAGTTGCTCTCGCGAATTATACATTAAGAGCATGTCCTCATTATTCCACTTTTTTAATAACATAAATTGATAGAATAATTCGCTGGCAAACAATTCAGTGAAATTACTATTTCTAAATTTGAATAAAAATTTCTTTTTCCGACGTTCAAATTTCTCGTCATAGTCTCCGGTAATGGGAATTTCATGATTTCCTAATAAAAAAATAAGTTTCATTTTCTTTTTAATCTCAAGTAAAAGTGTAAAAATTTCTTGAACTTTTTCCCTTTTCAAAAGAGTTCTAGGAAGGTCAGTACATAAATCAATGAAATCCCCTAATATTATAAACGCTTGTAGTTCATTTCCAAATTCTCCATTAATAATACGCTTTAAAAATTGAATAAATAAGTCTCTTTCACAATCTAATGAACCTAAATGTACATCTGAAACCACTAAAATTTTTGGTTTATTTTCACCCATTTTCAATTCTTCCTTTTATACATGAATTGTTTATATCTAATTATAGTAGAATACACTAGAATTATTAAAGAGAATTGTCTAAATGTAAAATATAAAATTAATTTTAATGATTTTCCTGATTCATTAATAAAACTAAAAAAGATTGAAAATATGCATATATAAAGAAAATATATTAATTGAGAGTGAATATAATGTCTTCTGAATTTGAGAAAAATTTGGACAAATATGCCGAAGTAATCATTAAAGTTGGGCTAAATTTACAACCTGGACAGCGTTTACTAATCGGGGCACCCATATTTTCAGGTACGTATGCACCGATTGAATTAGCTCCATTAGTGAGATTGATTGTAGCTAAAGCTTATAAATTAGGTGCTAGATTTGTGGAGGTCATGTGGGTTGACCATCAATTACAGCTATTAAGATATAAATATGCTCCTAAGGATTCGTTTAATGAGTTTCCTTCATGGAGAACTGATTTAGTAGTCGATATGGGTAATTCTGGAGATGCAATACTCGTTATATACGCAGAGAATCCTGATTTACTGATTAATGAAGATTCTGAATTAGTAAATACAACACAACAGACATTTTTCAAGCATATGGCACCTATCATGGATTTAGTTGTACAAAATAAAACGAACTGGGCAGTCATCACTGCTCCTATAGATGGATGGATGGATAAAGTTTTTCCTGATATCTCACCAGATAAGCGGAAAGATATATTTTGGGATACAATCTTTCATATTTGTCGTATAAAACATAAGGATCCTGTTTCTGCTTGGCAAGATCATGTAAATCAACTTGCTTCTAGATGTAATTATCTTAACCAAAAGGAATATAAATCATTGAAATTTACTGCAACTGAAACTAATTTAACAATAGGTTTACCAAAAGGGCATATTTGGCATAGTGGTTATATGACAAGTCAAAATGGTATCAATTTTGCAGCAAATATACCAACAGAAGAAGTATTTACAATACCTCATAAAGATAAAACTGAAGGAACTGTATCAGGAACAAAACCAATTTACTATAGTGGAAGCTTAATAGAGGATTATACACTTACTTTTTCTGAAGGGAAGATTATAGAAGCAGTTGCTAAAAAGGGTGAAGATTTACTACATAATCTAATTGAAACAGATGAAGGTGCGGGTTATTTAGGGGAAATTGCGCTTGTTCCACACAGCTCACCTATCTCACAATCAGGATTACTCTTCTATAATATTCTCATTGATGAAAATGCTTCAAATCATATTGCTTTGGGTCGAGGGTATAAATTTAGTTTTAAAGGAGGCGAAACTTTATCTGATGAAGAATTTGCAGCATTAGGGGGAAATACTAGCCTTATTCATATTGATTGTATGTTTGGCTCGAATGATATGAATGTAGATGGTATACTGAAAGATGGAACTGTTGAACCAATTATGCGTGATGGAGAATGGGTTTTTAATATCTAAAAAGATAGGTAAAAATTCTAGTTTTTTTTTGAAATATAAAATTTATTATTAAGAAAATTTTTATGTCTGATTTTAAAGCTTAAATGCATTTTTATATTAAATTTTGATTCATAATCCTATTCAAAAATTTATTTCATACACGATTTATGATAAATTGAATAAGAGATTTGATAGGATGAATATGTTTTACCGACCAGTTGTTATTTGATCTAGTTATCTGAAATCAAAAATTGATCAATTCTGATTAACTGAATTCACTAGTAAAAAATTTGTTAATTTTTTCCATGAATTTTTTTTGTCGACTGAATTTGATTGATCACATTTATCGGATTCATGGTGATCA
>CAYNEU010000702.1:0-4147 GCA_964396275.1 uncultured archaeon
CTTTATTTTTGGTATTTCATATTTTATCCCGTATATATAATACCTTACAATACAATCATAGGAGTTTATATTTGGGATGTTTTAAGATTGGTTTTAACAATAATGGTCGTTAAAGAATCACCGAACGTATTTAAGAATAAAAAAGATTTACTAATTTTTTATTTAATGTGCATTGTTGGCTATTTTATTGATGCATATTATAACAATGTCAATTTTTTAATTTTATTCTCGTTATTTTATTCCTATGTGTATTTCGAAAGAAATAACAAATGGATTGCTGGTATTTTATTTACCCTTGCTACGTTTAAAATAACAGCGATATTATTTCTTCCCGTTTTACTAATAACCAGAAAAATAAAATGGAAGGATCTACTTTACTACTTAATTCCTTTTTTTGTTATTTGTATTCCTTATATAATATTTCCTAATTATTTCCTCCAAATGTTTAATAATTGGCTTTATAGTGATGAGGAAATAAAAGGGCTATTGATCTTGGATTCAATTATGTGGAAAGCTTTACAACCTTCACATTTAATGTTCATCGGATTATTATTGATTATATTTTTAGAGAATCTTAAAAATGAGGATCGAAAAAATTTATACAGGGTTATTCTTGTTTCAATAATATCAATTTATTATGTTTATCTAACAACGATAGTTTTTATTATTCCAATAGTTCTTGGTTAATCAAGTTTTTCTATTTTATTTTTAAGTTCAATTAATTGGTCCTTTATTTTTTCTGGAACATCTGATTTCAATTCTATTTTAGAAATAAAATTGAGTAACTCTGTAATTTTATCCTTTTTAGCAATAGGTTCAAATAAACTTGTCTGTACATATTTTATCTTTTTAGGAATTTTATTCCCTTTAGATTCAATATTAATTGCTAATTCTTTAATCTTTTCCTTTTTTTCATCCAGATTCTTTTTAGTTCTGCTTAAATCTTCACTATATTGACTCAGCGATTCTTTAATAGCCTTTAATTCAGTGTTTAATTTACTAAGCTCATTTTTTTTTTCACTAATAATTTTATCATAGTGCTTTCCTGTAGAGAAATTTTCCCCATTTTCTCTTACTGTTGTTCTAAATGAATCTTTTTCTTCTATTTGTTCAAGAATTTCAAATGCTCTTATTATCACATCATCTGGAATCCCTGCTAATTTAGCTACATGAATACCATAGGATTTATCTGTACTTCCCGGTTTTAATGTTCTCACAAAATTTATACTCCCGTCGTCATTTTCAATAATATCTAAATGATAATTTTTTACTCCTGGTAAATTAATTTCTGTTAATTGATGATAATGGGTACTAAATAAAGTCTTGATTTTTAACTCATGGAGTTTTTCAAGAGTAGCCATTGCTATACTCTGACCATCACTAGTGCTTGTTCCCCTTCCTAATTCATCTATTATTATAAGGCTTTTTGGTGTTGCATAATTTAAAATTTTAGCTGTTTCAGTCATCTCAATCATAAAAGTGCTTAATTTTCGAGCGAGGTCATCTGAAGCCCCTATTCGTGTAAAAATTTGATCAATAATTCCAATTGTGGCGGATTTTGCTGGAACAAAACAACCCATCTGTGCTATAATACATATTAAAGCTACTTGCCGTAAATAAGTAGATTTCCCCGCCATATTAGGGCCAGTAATAATTAATAATTGGTCATTTTCATTATCTAAATAACAATCATTAGGAATAAATTGCTCATCCATATTTATTTGTTCAACTACGGGATGCCTACCATCCTTAATTATGATTTTGTTTTCTTTATAGATAATTGGTCTACAATAATTATAATTTTCTGCAACTTCAGCAAAACATGCAAGAACATCAATGATTGCAATATTTTGCGCAGTTTCAAGGATATTTTTAGTTTCTTTTTCAACTTTTTCTCTAATAATATTGAAAATTTCATATTCTAAGTCATTGATTTTTTCTTCAGCATTCACAATTTTATCTTCAAGTTCTTTTAACCTTTTAGTTGTATATCTTTTTGCATTTTTGAGCGTTGCTCTTTCAACATATTCTTCGGGAACCTTTCCGATATTGTTCAGAGTTCTCAATGTAATTTCGATATAATAACCAAGGATATTGTTAAATCCAACTTTTAACCCTGTTGTTAAGTTCCACCGCTTCTTCTGCTCTTGTTCATATTCTAAAACATATTTTTTTCCATTATGAATTATATCCCTAATCTGATCTACTTCATTGTTAAACCCATCTTTTATAATATTTCCTTCTCTGATTGTGGTTGGGGGATTATCTTTTATCGAGACATCAATTAAGTTTTTTATATCATTAAAAGCTTTAATTTTTGAAACAAATTCGAAAATTTCAGGAATCTCTGCTTTTTCCAATAATTCTTTAATTTTTGGAATTATTTCTAATGAATTTTTAATATTAATTAAATCTCGAGCATTTGTACGGCCAATATAATTAATTCTATTAATGAATCTCTCAAGATCACCAATAACTTTCAATTCTTCTCTTAAATCTGATCTTAAAAAGATGTCATCCTTAAATTTCTGAACAACATTAAGTCTCTGATTTATTTCATCAACATCTGTTAAAGGTTGCATAATAAACTTTTTTAATAAACGTGCTCCCATGGGTGTATGCGTGTGGTTGAAGATAGAATATAATGTAGAATCTTTTCCTCTTTCCCATAAAGAATTAATCAATTCCAAATTTCTTTGAGTAATATAGTCTAAGTGTAGTATATTTTTTTCTTGGATAAGATTAATTTTATAAATATTAGGGATTATGTCTCGTTGGGTATCCTTTAAAAAAGCTAATAATCCACCAATAGCTTGAATTGCCATCTCTTTCTCTTCTAGACCAAAGCCCTTCAAATTTGTAATTTGAAAATGACGGGTAATTAACGCATAAGCCTCATCATATAAAAAAGCATGATCTTCATAGGTTTTTATGATTGCTTTTGTTAGATCTGTTAAAAGTATAAAAAGTCTTTCATCTTTTTTTAATTCGGGAGGAATAATTAATTCAACTGGATCAAATCGAGAAAGCAAGCTTAGTAATTTTTCCTGCGGATCTTGCTCTTTATATGAAAATTCTGTCGCAACGAATTCTCCTGTAGATATATCAGTAAAAGCAACGCCAAATCCATTTCTTTCTTTTACCATAGACCCAATATAATTATTTTCATTCGATTTTAACAAATTTGGTTCTATTATTGTACCTGGTGAAATTATTCGAGTCACTCCTCGTTTAACAATTCTTCCCTTCACTGTAGCAGGATCTTCTAATTGATCGACTATTACTAATGTTTCACCAAGATTCATAAGGTTATTAAAATAATTATGACCTGAATGGTGTGGAATTCCTGCTAAAGGAACGTCTCCTCTTTTCGTAAGAGTTATTCCTAAAAGTTTTGAAATTCTTTCTGCGTCATTATAGAAGAATTCATAGAAATCACCCATTCGATATGCAATGAGATCCTCTGGAGGAAACCTTTTACGAATAGAATACCAATGTTTCAACATAGGAGTCAGTTTCTTTGGGTCTATGTCCTCCATAATCAACTTATAGAAAGTTAAATAAAATTAATAGTCAGTATAATCTATTATAACAGTAATTTAATATTAATTGCATTTGTTAATTTTTTAATAACAATTATATAGAAGATAGTTGGGTTTTTTATTATTTTTAAGAGACTTCCAAAATACTAAGAAACTAATAGAGCCAATTTTTTAATGTCGCTTTCTCAATGGATTTTACGAGAGTATATTTATTTATTTCTTTAAACGGATAAATTGGTTAAAATAAAAAAAAAAGGAATTTAAATCTTTAGAACTCGCTTTTCTAATGTTAAATCATATGCCTCTTTCATGGCTTCTTCATATATCTCTATTTTGAACTTATTATGGAATGGACTTATTTTGCTTCCTAGTTCTGCAGCTTTACACATTGTTTTTGGAAAGATCCTAATTCCTCGAGTAGTGACCATTGATGTTGCTCTTTGAAATTCTTGCAAAGTATTATCATCATAACCGCCTAAAAAGCCGTCTAAGAAAGCATAGAAGAATATAAATACAAAAATACCTAATAAAAAGATTATCGCAGTATTAATAATTTTATCTCCCAAAGGCATTGACCAGATTAGTTCCGCCACTAAAAATAAGAC
>CAYNEU010000703.1:0-1542 GCA_964396275.1 uncultured archaeon
TCCAAAAAGAAATATGAAGGTAAATTAATTGAATTTTCTGAACATTTAAGATCAGAAGATATAATTTCTGCATTAGAGGGAATACCTCTTGGTGAAAGATATTGTATTGATTTAGCAATTGACACTCTGAAAAATGCAATTAAAAAATATAAACTTAAAAAATAATTTCAGTTAATGATGATAGATTTAAAGATTGAAAATATTGATATCCCTTTAAAGTCAGATAACATTCAACTAAAGGGATCAATTTACTATACTTCAAATACTCCTTCAAAAGCTCCATGGATAATCGTCTTAGCAGGATTTTTAGCGCATCGAGGAAGTAAATTTGTATTAAATTTTTGCGAGAGATTTGCAAACGCAGGCTATTTTGTTATCTCTTACGATTATCGAGGTCATGGAGAAACCAAAAAAGAAACGGGTAGTTTTGACTTCATTAAAACAACTCCAAAAATTTTTTCAGATATTCATGATGTAATAAGTTGGATAATAGAAACTCAATCAAAAAGACTTTTGGATAAAAAAATTGTATTATTTGGAAGGAGTTATGGTGGTGCAATAATATTGACTCATGGTTTTATAGATCAGAGAGTAAAAATCTTAATAGCTCTTTGTACTAGATACGATTATACTACAGTTCAATTAAAAATACCAAATGATCTTGTAAAACAAGTAAGTCCTAAAGATTTTATTTGTATAGATCCTTTAAATAATGAGAGAGTTCTTTTAGCACATTGTAAGGATGATGCTAGAATTCCATTTGAGAACGTTCTTCAAATTAAAGAACATCTGGGTTTAAAAAGTGAGAATGTATTAATATATGAAAATGGCGGTCATTCATTTGAGGGGCATCGAGATCAGTTATTCGAACAAGTAAAGGAATTCTTGAAAAAATTATAAGAAAAGAAATTATAAATAAAATATCAACTATCATAATAATGGGAGAGATTTATGGAAAAAATATTAATTGCTGGACCAGCCTCACAAATTCTTGGTGTAAAGATAGCACAAGAATTAGGTATTGAATCGATAAACACAGAAGGTAAAACTTTCCCAGATGGAGAAAACTATATAAGAATTAATATTGAAGATGAAACTCTCATTGCTGGGATGGAAGTAATAATTGTACAATCAACAGGTCCTAGTGCTAGTGCTGATCAAAATGCTAGATTAATGGAACTTTTTATGATGATTGATTCTGTGAAACGTATGGGTGCCTTAAAAATAATTGTTGTTACCCCTTACTTAGCTTATGCTCGTCAAGATAAGATATTTAGACCGGGAGAAAGTCAATTTGGAAATGCAATTTTCAATATAATTAATTATTTTGGTATTAGTGAATTTTATGCTGTTGATGTACATGCTCCGATAATATTAAATGAGTGCTCCTGTAAAGCAATTAATATTGATTCTATGAAATTATTAGCAGATTATATTAAATCACTCGGTGCAAAGGATATTGTAGTAGTTGCTCCAGATAAGGGAGCTATAGAAAGATCAAGTGCTTTTGCAAATCATTTTGGGGAAAATGTTCCTGTAGAA
>CAYNEU010000704.1:0-2352 GCA_964396275.1 uncultured archaeon
GGGTTTACTCGTATTCCTTTCTTAAGATATAAAGCACCTACACCCCTTGGACCATAGATGTCGTTCGAAGATAAAGTTAATAAATCAAAAGGAACTTTTTGTACATCAATAGGTATGGTACTTTCACTTGCAATAGCATCAGAATGAAACCAAATGCTTTTCTTTTGAGCAAGTTCCGCAATTTCTTCTACAGGCTGAAGTGACCCAATTTCATTACTAGCAGTAGAAATTGAGATTAGAATTGTCTCATCAGTCATAAGGCGCTCTAATTTTTCGAGATTAATGATACCAAATCTGTCCACGGGAACTCTGCTCACTCTAAAGCCTTCTTTCTCTAAATATTTACCAATATTTAAAATCGAGATATGCTCAATCTCTGAGATGATAATATGATTTCCTTGTCTCTTGTTTCGGTGAGCTGCTCCAATTATCCCTAAATTATTTGATTCAGTAGCCCCAGAAGTAAATATAATGTTGTCTGGATTTGGAGCATTAATAAACTCAGCTACTTTAAGTCGAGATTCTTCTAAAACATTAGTAGCATGATATCCATAATTATGTAATGAAGATGGATTGCCAAATTCCTCAGTGAAATATGGCTTCATAGCCTCAAAAACACGAGGATCTACTGGTTTTGCCGCTTGGTAATCTAAATAAGCACTCAATACTTTTGCCTTTTTTATTATTTCATTTTCTTAAATATAAATATTAAATCATCGCCATCTCTACTAAATTCTACTACTTTTGTATCTGTTCTTTTAGCCCATCTTTTAAGATCCTCTTCTGCAGCGGGATCATCAGCAATAACCTTAAAACATTGTCCTATATTTAGAGCTTCACTTAAATTCCTCACTTCAAATAATGGCTCGGGACAATATAGACCTCTTGTGTCTAAAGTCTCTTTAATTTCTACTCGTTCACTTTGATCATTATTCAATTTTAAAACCTTCTTGAAAAGATTCTCTTGAGATATAAACGGTTCAAAAAGAGTATAAATCTTCTCATTATAATTTAGTAAACTTTAATCCTTACTGAGAAAATTATATAAAACCAATAAAAGAAGATAGTTATATTTTATAAGTTTTTAAACTGAATATCGTAAAAAAGAGAAAATTAAAAATATCAAATCAAAAGATATATTTATTCAATTCCAGCTAACCTTTTTATATGTTTCACTCCATCAACAGCATCATCTGCAAAATCATCAGCACCAAGCCTTTTTGCTAGTTCCATATTTAAAGGGGCACCTCCAACAATTAGTTTAACTTTATTACGGAGTCCTGCGGCTTTTAAAGCTTCATGAACAACCTTTATATGTTCTACCGTCATAGTTAATAAAGTACTTAAAGCAACAATTGTAGCCCCAGTTTCTTTAACTTTTTCAATGATAGTATTCTCATCAACATCCATCCCTAAATCATGAATTTCAAAACCAGAACTTAAGAGGAGAGAACCTAGTATATTCTTTCCTATATCATGATTATCTCCTTTCACTGTACCAATAATTATTTTCACATTATCCTCTGTTTTATCAGCAGCAGCTAATGCGGGCTTCAAAACGGCAAAAGCTTCTTTCATAGTTTCTCCAGCAAGAACAAGTTCAGTTAAGTAATACTCTTTTTCTTCATAACGCCGACCAACTTCGTCCATACCCTTTGTTAAAGAATTTAATATATCAAAAGCATCCTTACCCTCATTTAAAGCTTCTTTTACAGCATCCGCAATATCATCAACTTCTAATTCAATTACTAATTCTGTTAATTTTTCAAAATCCATAAAAATCTCTTTCCTTTAAGAAAATCTAATAGTAATTATTATTAAAATAAATTAAAATTATCCTTTAAATCTTATTTTAATAAAAAGATACATAAATCGAAATTTTTTGGATTGTAATACAGAAAAAGAAAGCGAGGGAGATGAGAAAAATTAAAATCTTGAAAGTCTAAGATTTTACAAAATTTAGATAGTTACCATTTTAATTAGGAAATTTCCTCAATTACTCGAATTGTGTAATTTTAGGGGATATTATTTGTATTTTCTCAATCTTCCCTCTAGGGTATAATTATGATCCTTTAATATTTAAACTTAATTCAATTATAAACTAAAATTCTAAAAATTCTTCAAAAATCGCTCAAAACTTATCATTGCTAAATTATTTAATAATGAGTTGGGGTTAAATATGTATGTAATAACTACCAGCCATATTTATGAGTAAAAAATTAATTACTTTTACTTATTATTTTTGAGATTAATATACCTTAATTTTTAAGATATTATTGTAATTAACTATTATTGGCACTAAAAATATAAATAAAAAATTATTATAAACATCGTGCCAGAAAAAGAAAATTC
>CAYNEU010000705.1:0-5569 GCA_964396275.1 uncultured archaeon
TTAATCATGATGAAATTGACGAAATAGTTTATGGCGGTTATAATAATTATGTTTTTGCGGTTAACGGTACTGATGGTTCCGAAATCTGGGCTTATAATTTAGGAGGTGAAGTATTTAGTCTAGATAAGGGAGATTTTGATAATAATGGGTATGATGACAATGTTGTAATTGGAGTAAGTTGGCCTACATGGACTGTTTATGTTAAAAATTTTACTGGTGATGATTTATGGTTATATGTTACCGGAAGTGATGGAGATTATGTAGAAGTGGGAGATATCAATTATGATGGGTATGATGATGTAATAGTTGCTGTTGGTTGGCCTAATCAAGATATGATTGCTATTAATAATTCTGGTGATCACTTGTTTACAATAGATTATAGGCAACTTTTCTTCTCATTAGGTGATATTATAGGTGATAATAAGATTGAATGGACGGGGGGCGGAGGGGGAGTTATTCGGTATTATAATAATACAGGAGGATATCTAGATGAAATCTCTGGGCTTTCAAGCAATATTCAGGCTTTAGAAACTGCTAATATTGCTGGAGATGAGAAGGAAGAGATTATCATTGCAACATCTTCATTCATATGCTCCATAAATGCAACTGATAAAAATATCTTATGGAACCAAACGATTGATTTTGTAAGTACGGGATTTTGGCAAGAATTTACTGCTTATATTATTTGTGAAGATGTAAATGGAGATGGAAAACTTGAAGTAATAACTGTTTCAGAAGAGGGTTATTTACATATTATTGAAGGTTCTACTGGAATTATTATGAAAAAGGTTTATATAGGTGGTTCAGCGTTTTATGGATGTATCGAATTTTTTAGAGGTGAAAACAATTGGTCCAAAATCTTTATTGGTACTAATAATGGTAGGCTAATTTTAGTTGATTTATCAGATTCAATGATAACATTAGAATCAGATTTCTACTTGAAATTCAATATGACTTGGACAAATGATTTTGATAGTGGAGTAAAATATAGTAGATATTTTGATCTTAATGATGATGGTTATTTAGAATTTATACGAGGTTCTGATAGTTATTTAGAGGATATTTACGTTTGGAATGGTTTTGAATATAATTGGTGGATGAACCTTTCATTGGAATTTCATGACTTCGGAGATTATGATGGAGACGGAGTAAAAGAAATTATTGGTAGAAACAGTACCGGCGCTTATAACTTCTATGAAATTGATCTTGAGAATAGATCCTATACGATGGAAATTCAATTTGATCCCGGTTTTACTATAGCTAATTATGTACGATTAGGAGATCTTGAACATGATGGTAAAAAAGAAATAGCTGTTGCGAGTAGAGATGGACATCGTCGAATATTTTCATTCAATGGAACTAATTTTGTGTTGAATGCTTCATTTGATTATATGGATTATGGAGATGGATATCAAGACTGTTTATTAATTGATCTGGACGGTGATAACAGAGATGAAATTATTGCTAGTTGGGGTTATGCAACAGCTAGGAATGGACAAGTCTGGATTTATGATGATTATTTAACCAATTATACCAAAATAACACAATTTAATTTTGAAAGAGATCCCAACTTTTTAACTCAAGAAAATCATGAAGATTTAACAGGGGATGGAAGGCTTGATTTGGTTGTAGGAATAGAGGATACTTTTGTAGATTCATATAGATATATAATTTATTATGATAGTGTAAGTTCATCGTACATATCAACACCAAGATTCACCAGACAAACGGATCGAAATTATTTATGTTTTGGAGTCGGCAAAATTTCCCCGAATGATGAATTTCCAAGGTATTTAACATATTACGATAATGGTGTTGATACAAAATTTTCAGATAATATTTACTGTTATATATGGAATGGAAGCACTTTTAATCCGGATGTTATTCTTCCATTAGGACAAACTGTTGGTGATAGACCTAACTGGAATTTAGAAGTTCGAGATATTAATGGGGATGGATATGATGAGATTATATGGGATGGTCAAAATGCCGATGGGAAACAAGTCACTTTTTTTATTTTTAATAAAAAGATAGTAGCTCCTGATGATCCATACTATATGGATTCTGATGGAGATAATCTTTCTGATGGTGAAGAAATAAATCATTTTAATACAGATCCATATGATCCCGATTCTGATGATGATAGTTTAAATGATTATGATGAAATTAATCTATACTTTACTAATCCACTTAAAGATGATACTGATGATGATGGGATGCCCGATGGATGGGAAGTATTTAATTTATTAAATGCTACCTATGGGCTGGATGGTTTGACAGATGCAGATAGTGATTTGCTTTTGAATCTATATGAATATACCAATGGGACTGACCCACAAGATCCTGATTCTGATGATGATCTTCTAAATGATTATGAGGAAATTAATCTATACTTTTCCAATCCAACTAATGGTGATACAGATTATGACGGAATGCCTGATGGGTGGGAAGTCTTCAATTTATTAAATGCTACCTATGGATTAGATAATTTGACAGATGCAGATAGTGATTTACTCTTAAATCTATATGAATATCTTAATGGAACTGACCCACAAGATCCTGATTCTGATGATGATGGGATGCCTGATGGATGGGAAGTATTTAATTTATTAAATGCAACATATGGATTAGATAACTTAACTGATGCTGATAATGATTTACTGTTGAATTTATATGAATATACAAACGGAACTAATCCGCAAGATACTGATACCGATGATGATGGATTTTCAGATTGGATTGAAGTCTCATTAGGAGTAAACGGTAATAATAAATGGGATTATCCAAAACCAGATTTAGATATAATCAGTGTAGATACATCAAATAATAATTTTACATTGATCATCAGAAATATTGGTATTTGGAATGCCACGGATATAATTATTTACATTACAATTCCGTCAATTTCTCTTACGTTATATAATAATTCACTAACGCCTTTAGATTTGGAGGTTAATGGTGATATCCTTATCCATTTTAGTTTTTCGGGTTATCAACAATATCTCGAACCAGGTACTTATTATATAGATGTAGATATTGATCCTCTAAATAATGTAAATGAGACGAATGAAATCAATAACAATATGTTGAATATAGCTTTTGTCTATAGCGAACCTATTCCTAATGGAGGTGGAGGAGATAACTTAATTTTTATAATAATTATTATTGTAATCATTAGTAGTGTCTTAGTAGCACTTGGAGGAGCATTTGTACTTCTAAAAAGAAGAAAAACAAGTATTGAAAGTGGAGTTACAGAAATTTTAGTTGAAGAGCCAACTCCAGTACAAATAGAGGAACCAGTGATTGCTGAAGAAGTAAAACATGAATTAATAGAACCAGAAATAAGCGCAGAAAAAGAAGTGAGCCCCGAGGATGTAAAAGGTGAACAAACAAAGGTAATTCCCCCTCCTATTATTCCCAAAGTAAGAGCCAAAAGGAATATATTCTTCAGTTATTCTTCATTAGATTTCGACCATTTTGAGATACCCAAACTCGCTGAATTATTAGAAGAATTTGAGGAAATTGACAAAGTATACTACTATGAAAAATGGAGTGGTGCAAATATAGTTGAGTATATGGAAGAAACTCTTGATAAATGCAATACATTCATTCTATTTTGCTCTGAAAATTCAATTATATCAAAATCAGTTAAAGGTGAATGGCATGCTGCTTATCAAATAGGTAAAGAAGAAGAAATGGATATTATTCCAGTATATGAAGAAGAATCAACTATTCCAAAATTATTGAAACCTATGTTAAATGTAGAATTTAATAAGAAAGATATTAATCAATTCATACAAAATCTTCGAAAACGGATGAAGGATATTAAAACGGAGTCAGAAAAAGAATTAGATTTAGTTGAGTTAAAAAGAGATTTTGATTATATAGGAGGATTAATTAGATACAAGATAGTTGTTAAAAATACCAGTGGAAATATGATAAATCAATTAGATATTTCTTTACAAATAACATCTGAACATATTAGAATTATCCGTATTAAGCCAGATAAATATAAAAAAGGAGAACATGCTACTATTCCTTATATGTCTCCCAATCAATCTGAAAGTATTGAATTCTACTTAGAACCATTAATGTGTGGAACCATTCCTGTACTACCAATCTTAATTTATATTGATTCTACTGGTGAAACTCAATTTAAGAAACGGGAGCCCATAATGATAATATCAAAATGCCCTCCAATTATACCTATTGGTGAAGAAAATGTTGCTAATGTAAAAAAGTTATATAAAAGCAAGGATTTGAAACAACAATTTAAGTCATTTGAAATAAAACAAAAACCAAAAGCTATATTCGAGAGTCTTCAAAAAGCAATTGGATCTTGGGCCGGAAATCCAGTATCTGAACCGATCTATAAAAACCATGAGCCTTTAAGCGTAGAGATGTTTTATTATGTTCTAAATAAGAATATGGATCCCAAAACCAAAAGAAGAGAACAAATCATTATTAAAATCAAAGTAGATGAGAGAAAAAATGTTGCTATTTTAAGTGTAGCTGCTGAGGAAAATCCTACTGTGATAGGAATTATTACTCACATATGGCAATTAGCTGAAGAGGCATTTCAAAAAAGTTTTAAATTCAAACTCAAATCTCTCCGTTGCCCCTATTGTGGTGATTCTATAGAAAATCTTGTTGAAAAACAAGAAAAAGTTAAATGTAAGTATTGTAAAACTACATTTGAAAAGAGTCTTTTAGAAAAAAATATATAATTTTTTACTTTTTTTGACTTTGAGAATCTTTTAATGATATTAGTAAAGAAATAATCTAATTAAATTTCTTAGAATAATGAATAAATTAGTTTTAGTTGATGGGGCAAAAGGACATACTGGCACATTTCTTATAAAAGAGATATTAGAGACAAAACCAGAATGGAATATAGTGGCTACAGATTTACCTTCGAATAAAAGAGATAAAGTAATGGCTAAGGAGACAATTTTTAGCAATAGATTTAAGTATATGACTGAAATATTAGAAGACAAGCGAATCTCATTTTTCCCAACTGATTTAACAGATAAGAAGTCACTTATCGACTTATTTCAAGATAAACAATATAATATTATTTTTCATGTGGCTAGCTTATATGACTATTTTGCTGACTTAGACCTATTAAGAAAAATAAACGTAGGAGGTATACGTAATCTGCTTTCAATTATAAGTGATACTCAAGATTTAAATCATTTGAGATTTATTCACTGGAGTACATGTGGTGTTTACGGAGAACCTAACTATAAAAAGGATAATAAAGGTTATCCTATCCCTACTGATGAAGTTGAACCTTTCAATCCCCCAAATAATTACAGTATAAGTAAAATGGAACAAGAAATGGTTTTAAAGGAATACATGAGCGATTATCAATTAAAAACCACGATTATACGACCTGCACCAATAATGGGACCATATCAGATCTATGGGGTTTTTCATATAATGCAACTAGTTAATAAGTCGGGATTTGGACCTGGTATTCATATCTACCCTAGGAAGAAGCGTTTAGCCATGCCTTTAATTCATGTTGAAGATTTAGCTAGATCGGCAATATTTTTAACAGAAAATG
>CAYNEU010000706.1:0-2667 GCA_964396275.1 uncultured archaeon
CTTCAAAATAATCAAGAAAGAATAGGAAAATTACAAAATGAAATTCAAAAAATGAAAGATTTAGCAAAAAAAATCGGAGAATATGAAGTTGATATAGATCATATTAATAAAGCAAAAGAATTCGTCCGTAGATTTGTAACTGAATATATGGTTGTAAAACGGTTAGTGAAAAACATAGCGATAACTACTGATAAATATATAAAAGATTTTACTTCTGGACAATATAGTGATTTACTACTTGATTTAAGTGGAACAAGAAAGACAGGTTTATCTCTTAGAATTAGAGATAATTATAATGGGGAATATGAATCCACAGAGATTCTTTCAGGAGGAGATCGCACTGCTTTAGGAATTGCGTTACGTCTCGCGATATCAGAATTAATGAGTACTATTCGTCCCACCAAAGATTCGCCAAGAAGAAATCCAAAAGTTGACTTTCTTCTATTAGATGAACCTTTAGCAGCTTTAGATGAAACTCGAAGAGAACGAATTCTCAAGCATTTAATAAAATCTAAAACATTTTCTCAAATTTTTCTAATTACTCATACCACAATACCACAAGATATATCTACTTCTAAAATAGTGGTTGAAAAAGATTTATCTACAGGAATAAGCCGAGCTAAGTATGAAAAACCTTCAATTCTTAGTTTATAAATAAAATTCTTATAAAGAAATTGAAAATAAAAAAAAAAGTTATTATTGGCAAGTGAATTTATAAATCTCTTGCCTTTACTGTCTTCCTATTATTAGCTTTTGCTCGTCTTACCGCGTGATCAAGCATCTCCATAATGAGACTATTTAAAGTGTCCCCATCAAGAACACCACTGCTAGTGTTGCACCCTTTACCCTTAATAAATTCTCTTACCTTAGATTTAACATACAAAGGTTCTGAAGCTTTTTTCGCCATTTTTATCATCCTCTTTTAGAATTTTTTTAGTAATTTATTTAAATTCGGATTTAAAATTGAAACAAATAATGTTTTGTTAATTATTATTTTCCTAACTGTATTATTAAATGTTTGTGATTTTAGCAAAAAATTTATAATTTCCTTTCTATTTCAAGAAAACTGACAGAAATCAAACAATTATAACCTACAAAGAGATTTATTAACAAGATAATATCTTTTTAAATAATAATGGTTTAATAAAAATCATCCTTCTCTTCTTTCATAAATAAAATAAAATTAATGGATTATCATAATTTTGTTTTTTAATGAAAATTGATTTTAAAAAAAGCAATTAGAATAATTCGAGTAAGTAAAATACTAAAAAAAAAGTAAAAAATGTGTTATTTTGATTCAGCGAACTAAAGTTAATTTCACTGTTTATTTTGGAGGAGCAAGTACAATTTCAATGCTAGAAACATTGTTATTTTGTCCATTTTCCCCTTCTAACTGTTCCGTGCTTAATTTGATATCTTTATATTCTGTACCTTTTAAGAATCTATTTCTCAAGATCTCACATACATCAACAGCATGAGAAATAGCTCTACCACGAGCTTTAACTGTACAATCCTCGCCTTTGTTAAGGATCATCATAGTAGCCATCACATAGTTCATAGTTGGACGACGACCAACAAATACAGAATTTGATTCCTTTTCCTTAGACATTTTAATTTCCTCTTTGATTTTTTAGTTTTGTTTTATTTTTTTATTTTTCTGCTTTATTGCGTTTATGTATTGCGTATTGAAGTTTTATCGTAATTTTGATTTTAAATTACGGTAATAACATCATTGTGAAATTTTAGAAATGTTTTAAATTTTATTGTCAGATTAATAAGGATTTTATATATTTCAAAAAAATCTAAGCCATAGGGGATATTTCCTAATAAAAATAGAAAAAAAAAGAGAATTGAATTTAGTAGATCAGAAACCTTTCAATTTTACACCGAGGAAAAATAGAAACCAAGCGAAAAAGATTATTATACTACCAATCAGCATCCAAGTCTGGAAAGAACTAAAACCAAAAAGATAAATTGTAGGTAAAATAGTCCCTTTCCAAAACAAAGTACCTTGGTCGAGTAAAACGAATATTCCAAAAGCGGTTAGAAGAAAGGTTAAAACTACAGTAAATTTACTTGGTGGGGTCCATCCCATTTATTTACACCTAAGTTTTTTTTTTATTATTATAATTAGAAATTGAAATTATTATTGCTAATTATTTGATATATTGTTTTATAAATCTATATATACTTTTTTAAAAGATGAATAGAAAATTGCTTTGCTATTAAATGGAAGGAATTATTTATTTTTTAGTGAAGTCAATTTCAATTTCTCTCACTAAATCATTATCCTTAGCTTTAGGATTATAGATAAGGTTTTGTTCTCCCTCTTTTTTATCTTTACTATCATCGTCCTTTTTTACAATATCCCAGATGATGCTTATAAGTAGTAAAGCTGAAACAATAACTAAAAGTGGAATTAATAATCCAGAATCAGTAAGTATGATTTTTACCCATCCAATATAGGGGATCCGTCCTACAACAACACCTAGAATTCTATTATCTGGAACCCAATCAGCATCTGGAAAGAGATTTGCATCCCCTTTCGTGCGGAAAAGCCAGCCATTATCATATTTTTTATCAATAACTCTATGAACGATTGGATCAGCAGGAGCATTTGGCCAACCAGGCAACCCAACAGCATTAAATACAATAATATCACCCTCC
>CAYNEU010000707.1:0-1938 GCA_964396275.1 uncultured archaeon
AGAAAAAATTTAATATAAAATTGAAAATGAACAAAAATAGCTCTCATATTAAGTGAATTTACATCCTCTTATTTTTTTTCTATCTTTTCCATTAAACCAACAAAAGAACTAGTTTCTTTAATAGTATTTAGTACAAAATGAGTATTTGTACGCACCACATTAGGAGATTTATGAATTTCCTTTATCATTGTACTTAATTCTTCTCGTGTTTTAAATCTTGCTAATATAAGGGCATCATAAGTTCCTGTGATATCATAAACCCCAAAAACATTAGGATTTTCAGCAATATTTTCCTCTACCTCAAACATTTTCCCTTTAGATATTGTTACTTCGATAATAGCCATGATTCCATACCCTAACTTTTCATAATTAATCTTAGCTCCATAATTTATGATAATGCCATTGTTCTCCAAATTCTCAACATGATTTTTAATCGTTACAGGCGATTTATTCCCTAAATCTTTTGCAAGTTGTCGAAGCGAGATTCTTCCATCTTTACTCAATTTTTTTAGGATTTCAATATCTAATTCGGATATATCATCAAGGTTAGTTTGTTCTGTCATATTATTAGAAAGTTATATAATTGTTATAAAATTATGCAATTGTCCATAGGATAACCGAAAAATGATCCATTTGACCATTTTTTATAACTACAAATTAAAAATATTATTAGTCCTACAATAACTAATACAGGTTTGAGAAAAATCTTTGCCTTGGTAAATTTTCTAGGAAAAGAGAGTCAATTTTTCAAAGATTTCTATTTTTTCTTAATACCCTGAATTTTTTTTTATAACAATACTATTTTCTTATTTTTTAAACTTTGTATAGACAATAATCAAAATCCCTAAGAGAGCAAAAAATATGATATATATTATAATTTCATAGGGAAATAAGAATCCATCACTTGTTTCTTGTGGTATTGGTGGAATGGTAACTTGTACTTTAACACAATCCGTAGAATAATTACCATATTGGTTAAAGGCAAGAATTTTATAATAAAATGTTCCATTATTCAGACCAGATATGTTATATCTATACGTAGGTAAATCTAAAGAGGGAGTAAAATTAAGTAAAATAGATATTGAACTATTGATTTCTGTAATCAATGCTGTTGAATTGTAAATTACATAGTAAGCAGCATAGGAAGATTTTGTCCATATTAATTCAAATGTACCATCTGTATCTGGACTTGTTGCATCTGTGGTTAAACAAAAGGGAGTAGGACTCCTCCTAACAGAGATAACTACTTCATTTGATGAGTGTTGTCCTGCTACATTTATGGCCTTAACATATACTGAATAATCATCTGTATCTAAATCATTTACTACACATGAAGTATTTGCTATATCATCCTTGTATAATGAGTTATTAATATAGAGCTCATAACTGGTTGCTCCTTGTGATGGTGACCATGAAAAATTTACAATGAACGTTAAAAATTGTTCTTTCAAACATTCGCTAGAGATTAGATATGGTCATAATTTACAAATTCAGGATTCTCATATACCGTTTCTTATCTTTTCAATGTGCTATGAAAATTATTTCAAATCCTGTACAATTATGAAAATTTTTAATTACTTTAGCAGAGCAAACGTTTTTGAAAACATTAATACATCTGGAGATCTTAATTTTATTTTGAGAGGAAGTCTGAAAAAGTATTATCTAAGGAGCCTAGGACTTATTACTGTAGGTGTCATTTCTCTGTTCTCAGCTTTTATAATTTATTACAACAGTTATACAGATTCAGTTAATTGGACACTAGTAGGAGGGCTAGGATTAATGGCTTTTTTCGCTATTGTAATATCTCTCGCGTTATATCTTGATTCTAGAAAAATGAAACACCATCCGGATAATCAAATTTATGAAAAATCTAGTGGGATATAAGAAAATAAAAAACCACTTAACCTCGAAGGTCTTTAAATTTAAATATAAAAAAAG
>CAYNEU010000708.1:0-8642 GCA_964396275.1 uncultured archaeon
ACCAGTGCCAACATTACCATCTAAAATATAGCCATTTGCGCATGGGGTCCAAACATCTATTCTTGGAGTGAATCCCGTTGAAAATTCCTGATAAATCTCTAAATTAAACACTTCTCCTTTTTTTCCGTAAAATCTAAACCATTGTGATTGCCAATTAGCAACCTTCGTCACATCAAGAGTTCCATAATCATCAAAATTACCGCCAAATCCTACGGAGTTTAAAGATAAACTAGAAATATCAACATCTAAAAATTCCAGATTTAAAGAGGCAGGATTGCTATAACCTGTAACCTCTACAATTAAACGATAAGCACCGATTTCATTTGCGCAAAATAAAATATATTCATAAAGTGGACTGACTCCCATGAAATCTGCTACGTCATCATAACAATTAACCGCCTTTCCTGAGGGTGAAATTAAGTAATAGTTATATGAAACTGAACCAGGGATAGGAGTGATCCAATCTATTTTTAAAGCCTTTGGACCACCACTTTTGACTATGAGATCAATTTGCATTGGATGTTCGAAATTGAAAGGTTGAGAAAATACTCTTCCCTCTTCCATAGCATAATAATCAAAGATCGTACTTACAGTAAAAGGAAATAAAGTTTCGGCTTCAGCATTATACGCAGAAACATTCAACCAATCGATATCACTCCATGGATCGATTTCATCATTAGATGAAAAACTGCTAATCCCCCAATTGTCTAAGTCTGTTGGATAGTATAAAGAGATATCCTCACCAGGATAATTGACTATTTCTTCTGCGTGAGTAGTAGTTCCTAACCAATTGGTTACTGTAAATTTACCTTGATTTTTTCCATCAACATATAAAGCAGCAACTGTATTAGGAGAGGGAATTAATGCACCATAACCTTCAGGACCTAGAGGATCTTCTTTATCAAGATCAAAAACCGCGTTTTTTTGTATAACCTTTGCTAATCCATTAGAGATAGTAATGGCGTTTAATAAAAGGAATAGTATTATTCCAAAAATTACGATTGTCTTTCTTTTTTTAATTATTGATTTCATTATTTTTCATTTATTTTTTTTAAAACGATCAAAAAAAAGATCTGTAAGCTAATAATTAGTAATTTGAATATTTAAATAAACGGGTATAATCTTACACATATTTGTCTTAGCTTTAAACAAAAAAAGCTCTAATAGTGAATTTTTGAATTAGCATTTTCGAAAGCAAATAAAGCAGCCCCTATTGCTCCTGTTAATTGTGGATAAGGTGGTATTAAAATATCAGTATTAATTTCACTTTTTAAAATTTCTCCAATAATGGAATTATAAGCTATAAGTCCACCAGTAAGAACTATACTCCCTTCTAATTCTGTCATTTCTATTATTCTTTTTATTACAGACCCAAACGCGCTTTTAATTAAATCTTCAACTTTTTCTCCTTCTTTAATTCGAGTAAGAATTTCTGTTTTGGCAAAAACTGTACAAAAGCTAGCAAGAGGTACATTTGATGTAGATTTGGCAGCTAAAGTATTTAATTCATTCAGAGGGAGATCAAGGCGATAAGCAATTTCTTCTATGAATGCCCCCGTGCCTGCAGCACATTTCCGATTCATTTTGAACCTTATAATTTTTCCTTGCTCATCAAGTTTAATGACCTTAGTATCCTGACCTCCAATATCAACAATTGTAATTTTCTGCGGAAAATAGTGATAAGCACCCTTTGCATGACAACTAATTTCAGTTTTAGTAGTATTAGCGAAAGAAACTTTATCTTTTCCATACCCTGTTGCTGTAATATGCTTTATAGAAGTATTTGATAATGAAGCATTAGAAATGGCATTTTCAAAAGCTGTTTTACTTGAATCTTCTATAGAAGTACCAGTACGCTTCACAAAAGAACCTATAATCTCCTTATTGCCATTTAGAACTACAGACTTTACATATGAAGTTCCTACATCAATACCTACAAAGAAAATTTTATTAAGCATAATTTCACAACAATCGAACTATGAATTAATCAAGATTTATTGGAGGTAATTCACATGCTCTAATTAAGGATACAAATAATTTATTATATGGTGTAGGTATTCCTTCGAGTTCTCCATATTCAACTATTTTTCCATTAAGAAATCCAATTTCTGATGGATGACCCGCATTAATATCTGCCTCCATTGAAACTCTGTGGTGACCTGCTTTATCCAGATAACTCATACCTTTATCTAAAAAATCTGGTTCGAAGTTTATACCGCGTGCTTGTGCAACCTCTATTCCCTCACGTAGTATTTCTCTACATATTTCTCTTGTTTCCGTAAACTCCATTGTTTGCTTCATAGTAGTTCTTGTGGTAACACAGACAGGACTTATTGTATTGAGTATACATTTTGTCCATTCAAACTTTTTTATTTCTGGAGTAAAGATAGTCCCTAATCCCGTAGAGTGGATGATTTCTGCTATATGTTTGGCTTTATCTTCTGCTTCTGAGGATATTACACCTAAATAGTTTGGTGGGTTAAAAAATGACATTCTTATAATACCATCCTCTATAATATTTCCAGCATAGTTGACAACAATACGAGCTGCGTTTTCTTCTCCTACATACTCTGCAATAAGTTCCTCTGTATCAAACCCATTTTGTAAACTAATTAAAGTTGTTTGAGGTTCCATAACTTTTTTAATTTTTGGTAAAATTTCATTAAGATAATATGCCTTCACAGCGATAAATACCGTATCTACTTTTTTATTTTCCAGCTCATCTATACAATAACATATGTTTTCTTTTGGGAATTTGACATTGAATTCTTTTAGATTTGTCAATGTTAATCCTTTCTTTTTTATTTTATCCATATGATTCTTATTAACATCAACAAGTACCACATTGTGCCCTGCTTTAGCAAGATGAGCTGCTAAAATTCCACCAGTAGGACCAATACCAATTATTCCAAATTTATAATTTTCCACCATATTTAATCGCTTTTAGAAAACCATAAAAAATTTCTATATAGATATCTCTAACAATTTTTTCATTAACTCTGATAATTTTTCTGCCGCTATTCTTCTCTTATTCAGATTTATAGTATTTGCATCTATAAATTGAAGTGCCTTTGGAACGCAAAATTTTACACATATAGGGTCACCCCCACAAAGATCACATTTTAAAATCTTTCTATTCTTATCAATTCCAACTCCACCAAGCGGACAGAAGATTACACATAGTTTGCATCCTACGCATAAATCTTCATCGATAATTACTGCCCCTGTTTTATCGTCTCTACTTATAGCACCTATAGGACACACAGTTTCACAAATGGGTGTTTCACAATGTTGACAAATCATTGGTATATATAATCCAGCATTTTCCCACTTTACGATATGAATTCTTGCTCGAGAGGGATTACTAACTTTTTCATGATAGAGAGAACATGCATTTTCACATAATCTGCATCCAGTACATTTTTCTGGGTCAACAAATAATATTTTTTGCATTTAATATACCTCAGTTTAAATAATTTTAGTTGGTTCTCTTTCAATTCCAAGTTTTTGAAGGATTTCATTAGTAGGGACTCCATTATTATCCCATCCATGAAGGGTATAATACTCATCAAGCATTTTTTCAAATTTTTCTCTATCAATTTTTAGACCTTTAACTCTGGGAAGTCCTATAGGTGTAACTTCCTCAAAGTACCGTTCTGGTAGAGTATCGTCTTTTCTTGAAAATCCCTCCCTGATATTAAACATTCTTTCAATAGTATAAATTCTTTCCCCAATTTCCATAAGTTGAGGTGTCGAATATTGCATTCCTGAAACTAGATGGATTAGTTTTGAATATTCTTCCCATTTAGGAGCATGTACTGACAAGAAAACCGTTTGAAATTTACATGTCCCCAACGAATCTGTAATTGCGTATAAAAGTTCTTGCCACCAAACCATGCGACTTTTCCCTTTATAAGATCTATAATCTGATGACATAGAACCACCATAAATCTCTTCTAAGAAGTCTTCCGGTAATCCATAAAGATCAATGGCGGGTCGACTTCTTAAATGGTCAGCTCCTCTCGTTGATGTGGCGATACCTAAAGCTAAACTAGGAGTTGGACGTTCATCTGAATGTAAATTGCTCATTCCCTTTACTTTAATGGCATAATATTCAGATTCGTTTCCTATCTTAGCTATAGCATTTTTAAATCCATCAGCAAGTATATTACCAAAACCTTCACGATAGACAATTTTTCTAATTAGTTCATAGAGAACTTCTTCACTACCCCACTCAAGCTTTAATCCATCTGTCATTTTTTCAGTTAGGATTCCTTTTTCATAAAGTTCCATAGCCCAAGCAATGAGTCCTCCCGTTTCTAAAGTATCTAAGCCATACTTATTAACAAGATGGTTAGCTGTAAGAACTGTTTCCATTTTTTTACAATCAACCATCGTACCAAATGCGCCTAAAGAAGTGTATTCTGGACCTTCTGCAAAAATAGGAGCAAACGAACCTTCTTTTAATGTATAGCGATGACGACAACTTACCGGACATCCATAACAACCAGACATTCCAATAGTATACTTATCCATTTCTTCTGGTTCAATATCCCAACCCTGCTCTAACTGATTTAACTGAAAATTTCTTGTTCGAATTAAGCCGGTGGTATTTGTTGTACTATAAATTATGAGTGTCCCCCATTTTGATGCCGCTCTTGAATATCGATTCTTCATAACCATATCGATGATTTCTTTACAATATGTTAATAAATCCTCTGGGTAAGCAAATTCAATATCCATCGTTCCTCGAGCAGCTATTGCCTTTAGATTCTTTGAACCCATAACACAGCCCATACCAGTTCGTCCAGCAGAGTTTTTCATACCCGTTCTTATATTAGCAAAGCGTACAAGATTTTCTCCAGCTTTACCTATTACTAATGATTTGATTTCTTCATCTCCATGATCTGAACGGATTATGGTTTGCGTTTCAAATGTATCCTTTCCCCATAGATGATTAGCATCTAATATTTCTATTTCCCCATCATGTATCCAAAGATAACTAGGCGTCTCAGCTTTTCCTGTTATCACAAGATGATCAAATCCCGCCATTCTCATTTCTGGAGCGAAGAACCCTCCAACATTTGAATCTCCAATTGCCCCTGTTATAGGAGATTTTGCAGCAATGTCACATCTTCCACTTCCAAGCGCGGGAATTCCAGTGAGTAAACCCGCACCTACAAGTAAAACATTTTCAGGACTTAAAGGATCAATTCCAGGTGAGAGGTGATTATATAGAAGATACATATTTATACCTCTACCGCCTAAAAATTGCGCTCTAATTGATTTTGGAATCTGCTTTTTTGTTATTTCTCCAGTAGATAAATCAATATATGCAATCTCTTTATTCCAAACTATAATTTTCCACCTCTACTCTTAATGGTGTTTAATTGCAAATCACTATGCTTTTCAGTGCGATGGGAATATGTGCCCACTTATTCTACAGAATTGAATTCAGAAGTAATCTTAATACTAGTATTCACAAGCAAAATTAATAATTTTTACTTTTTATTTAAATTATCCATTAGATTTAAATATTTCAACGAAAACTAATAAGTAGTAAATTGCTTTAAAATAATATAATAGAAACCATATAACAACAATTTAATAATTAAAATTATATTAAAATTATTATTAAATCCTTAAAAACCACTAAACTAAATTATGGTTTCATATTAAGAAGTGATTCATAATGAGTAAAGAGACTAAGTGTAGGTGTATGAATTGTCTTGAACGCTTTCCAGTTCCTCCAAATGCAAAAGAGGCGACTTGTCCTCGCTGTAATATTACATATAGAATTTCTTGGCCATGGCCAGGTCAACCAAAAGTCAGAGGATTGGCAAAATAAGGTCAAATTATTCAAATTGCATTGCTAATTCAAATAATTCTGTAATATCATAGATTTTTAATGATCTTTCAGCAAAATTTTTCATCCGAGAAGCAAAACGGAAGTTTAACTGGCATTGTGGACAAGCTGTCGTTAAAATATTAACATTTAGAGGAATAAAATCTTCTTTTAACCTTGTCTGAGTTGATTCTAAACTTACTTCATTATTAAAAGTCCAAAGTCCACCTCCACCTCCACAACATCGTGCATACTTTCTATTCAATGGCATCTCAACAAGATTAAGATTAGGAATTGCTTTTAATACATTTCGAGGTGGATCATATACGTTACTATGTCTTCCAAGGGAACAAGGGTCATGATACGTTACATTTAAATCTAAAGGTTTAAGGTTAATTTCTTTAGTTTTAATCTTCTTTTCAAGAAATTGAGAAGTATGGATTATTTCACATGGCATATTAATGCCAAGGATTTCAGGATAAAGCCTTTTGAAGGTATAATAGCATCCAGAACAAGGCGTTATTAAAGTTTGAGCTTTAGTTTTTTCAATCCTCTTAATCGTTTCGGTCGCAACTTTTTTAGCTTCTTCCCATAGTCCAGATGATATTAATACATAACCACAACATCCTTCTTTATTCCCTAACGTGGTAAATTCAGTATTGCTTCGGTTTAAAATATTAATAAATGCTTCAGCTGTTTTTGGAGTTCGTGTTGCTACAGTACACCCTAACCAGCAGAGGGTATTTGCTTTTTCTGGTAAATTCAAATTAGAAATGTTTTTTACCCGTAAAAGACGCCGATTAATAGGTATTGCAGAGGGGTCTCCATGTTCAAAAATATTATCAGCTGCAGTATGAAAAACCTGTGGTGTCAAATTCTTTTCAGCTATGAGATGTCTCATATAAAGTATTGCTTCATGAAACTCTAAATCTTGAAAACATTGAGCATAACAAAGTCCACATTTTGTACAACTATATAATATATCCACAATCTTGTCTGAAAATATCAAATCACCTTTCATTATTCCTCTAGTAAGAAGCAATCTTCCTTTCGATGACCATGATTCGATTCCATTAAAGGAAGGACTTACAGTGCAATAACCACTACACGTAGTGCACTGCTGACACTTAGATAGAGTTTTTCCTAAAAATAAGTTTTGTAATGCTAAAGCAAGATTTCTATATGATCCGTACCCTTTTATATCTAATTTATCAAATTTTGCTATACTTCCATCCTTTTTTCCGATCTCATCGATACAATTTTTAAGCGTAGGAATCTCTACATTATCTAATAAAACTATAGTTTTAGAGGATTTGTTCCTATTGCGTGAAAATATTTTACCCCTTTCAATTAGAATAGCATCTTCTTTTTCAATAAATCTTTTTACATCGTTTTCTTCCTTCAAAGAAGTGACTCTAACAATAATATCAGGTTCTATATCAAATCTATCAAGAAAAATTTTTTCAAAAGAATAGACATAACGGTCTTCTAAATCTGTTAGAACTTGATCTTTTTTTACAACCCGTTTCAATTGTTCAGTAATTCTATCTTTAGAATTCATTCACGTCAGATGATTTTAAAAGGTGATTTATATAATAACTAATATATCTATTGATTTTAGAATAGAATAAAATGTTTTTAACCTTGCTATTAACCTTTATAATTCTATTGGATAAAATTTTTAACAAAATTATAATATTAGAGATTTAATGGCAAACGTCATACTGAAATTGATGACAATATTTTCATCTGATGTTGGGTTAACAGAGATTAATTATTCAAATGTGGAAATATTGGGGGATGTAATAAATCAATTCATGAGTGAGCATGGAAAGAAAATTAGGAAAAGTTTTTTAGATTCACAAGGAAAATTAGAGACCCATGTAGTTATTTTAATAAATGGAAGAAACTATATGTTCTTAGAAGAATTAAATACAAAATTAAAAGATGGAGATCAAATTGTTATATCCCCTCCTTTAGTTGGGGGATAAAGATATTTGTAAATAAAAAAGAGTTACATTAAATGGATCCGAAATTTACTCTAAAAATATATAACTATCTTGATGGAAATGGTAATAAATATATTATAAGTAATAAAAACATTGAATATATACCTGTAAAGCCATCTTTTAGTTCAAGTGGAGTCTATAATGGGGGTAAATATATATACAAAGAATTAAATAAAATACAAAATGATCAGATAATCTGGATTTTAAATTTTGCTATAAAAGATAAGAATATACACATTAAAGATAGAGTAAAAACCTCCGGATTGATAATAATCCGAGATAAAAAAAAAGAAGAGTCATATATTTTGAGTCCAGATTCAGAGGAAAAACATAAAATTGAAAGTTTATTACAAGAGATAATTTTAAACAAATTATAGAATAAGCAAATTAATCCAATCGGCTATTAAAGCCGGTTTCGTTTGGCCTCTAATTTCGATCGTGTGATGAGAGGTGAATTTCATACCTTGTTTTACTAACTCAACTTTTGAAATATAAGTAACATCTCGAATGAAGGCGCCAACAGGAACAGCTGAGATGAATCTAATTTTATCAAATCCATAATTTAGAATTGCTTTAGCGTCTGTTACATAAAATTGCATTGAGTCTTTCTCTCCATCCTGTAATGTAAAGAATCCAAGCATAGACAAAACAAAAAAACCATGAGCGACAGTTTCCCCATAAAGTGATTTTTTTGCTAATTCAGGATTGATATGAATATATTGGTGATCACTTGTAAGATCTGCAAACTTATTTATAGCCTCTTGGGTAACTTGATACCATTTTGTACT
>CAYNEU010000709.1:0-3785 GCA_964396275.1 uncultured archaeon
TATCTTTAAATTAGATTTATAGTATAGAGAAAAAAAATAATCATATTTAATCTAATTGTTTTATTTACATATGAGTATTAAAACTAGCAATAGCAAACCCCGAATAATGATTTCTTGTTTTTTTTAAATTTACCATAATAGAATTCTTCCACATTTTTTGCAAGTTCCTTCATTCACTTGGATATTAATACAGTTTTCATGATATGGGGCTTTACACGCTTGACAGGTAAATATTTTCCCCGTATGATCAGTAAAATCATAACCACAATAAATACATTTACTAGTAAATGAAAATTCAGAACTATTAACATTTACTTCAATAATTTGAGTTGTTTCAGTTAATCCCGTTTCTCCAGTAGCGGGTGTTATATATTCATTTTTTTGAGATGGTGAAACCCATTGTTCTTCTAAAGGTGGTTGATTATTCTGTTGTTGAGGAGATTGCCAATCAGAAACATATTGAGGTGATTTTACTTTTGAAATTCCCATTTTTTGAGAAATTTTCTCATCTAAAATATTTGTTAAGATCAAAGCAGAGGCATATTTACCTTTAGCTCCACCTTTCTGTAAATGTGTATGGCTAATCATATGAATTACTCGACCACTCTTTTTTCCATAATCAAACTCTACTAATACAGGGGATTCTCCCCACTTATTTTGAATTTCCCATGAGCTAATTAGCACTCTAACAGTTTGATGGTTTATAATTTGTATAGGAAAAGATCTTGTTTCAAGCCACCAGCGAAATTCACTTTTTTTTGTATCTTTATCAGTTTGTTTTTGCCACTTATTTTGTTGAATTTCACTTAATACTCCCTCCAAAAATGGGTGATTTGGATCAATAATTTGACATGCAACAACGGCATCAGCGGTCTTTGCACGATTCCAACGTATATAACCTGGAAAAATATTTTCAATTATACTACGTATAGCCCAATCAGTTGTGATCAACCATCCACCATTCATTACAAAATCTCTAACTTTTGGATGAGAGGCATATGGGATATCGCTTCCAGGGCATCCAATAAGTATTACATCATAAAGCGTGAGATCTTCTTTCATAATTTCTTTCTCTTTGATCACTTTCTTTAATGATGCATACATGTGCTCAATCACCTTTTTAGGTTTTTCATATCTTCCAGTTACAGCTAAGATTTTTCCATGTTTTTCAACAGCTTGCACTACATCTTTTTTATCTAGTGCTTCCATTTTCCGCTTCTTTACTTCTGAATATAAATCTTTCCAACTCATTTGATAAGCCTTTAAATAAAGTTATAAGGAATTTAGTGTTATTTTATAATTATGATAAATGAAATAATATATATATTTTGATTAAAAGGGATAATATTGTTAAACTTAAAAGATTTAGGGCAACCTTCTGAATTTTGGGAATATTTCGAAAAAGTTTCTAAAATTCCTCGATGCTCTGAGCATGAAGAGAAAATTCGAATCTTTATAAAGGAGGAATCAGAGAGATTAGGTTTTAAGAATAAGATTGATTCTACTGGAAACCTAGTAATCAATATTCCATCAAAAACAAAAAACAAAACAAAAAGTGTTTTACAATGCCATATGGATATGGTATGTGAAAAAAATGAATCTATAACTCATAATTTTTCAAAGGATCCATTGAAATTAAAAATCGAAGAAATAGAAAATGAAAAGTGGCTTACAGCTGAAGGTACTACGTTAGGAGCTGATAATGGAGTAGGAATATGTTATATGTTAACTCTAATGAAAAAAATACAGCAGGGAGAATTAGAATTTAATTCTATGGGATTGGATCTTTTATTTACTATTGATGAGGAACAAGGTTTAAGAGGTGCATTTAATATTGATAAAAATTTTATAGATGGAAATTTTCTGATAAACCTTGATTCAGAAGAAGATGATGCGGTAACTATAGGGTGTGCTGGTGGTCTAGTTCATTTCATCGAAATAAAAAAAGACACAATAGATTTAAATCAAACCATTGAAAATTTCATACCTATAAAAATTTTTATTTCTGGGTTATTAGGAGGACACTCAGGAGTAGATATTCATTTAGGAAGAGGAAATGCTTTAAAAATCATTGGACAGCTTCTCTGGAAATTGAATCAAGAATTTCTGATTCATTTTTATTCAATAGAAGGAGGTAATAGAACTAATGCCATACCTAGAGAAGCAAAGGCAATCTTTTATATCGAAAAAAATAGATTCTCGGAGATATTATCTTTTATAAAGAACACTTTTAATGATATAAAAGTAGCTTTTGATGGGATTGAACCGAATTTAGTTTTCTCAATTGAAAAATTAGAAGATTATAATCTTAGTATTGTATTATCAAAAAAAGTTCAAGATAAATTATTAGATATCATGTACCTAATTCCAAATGGACCTATCTCGATGCATCCTGAAATTGGGGGCTTAGTGTTTACATCATCTAATTTTGGGACAATAAAAACTAGGGAAAAAGACATAGAAATCAAATTAAGCCAAAGAAGTTTAAGTGAATATTTTAAAAATGTAATATGGGAAAAAACAAAAGTTCTATTAGAAATGAGTGAATTAGAAATCAATATAAAAAAAGATTCTGATTATCCCGGATGGACGCCGAATTTTCAATCCAAACTATTAGCAAAATGTAAGGAAACATATTATGAATTATTTAATGAAGACATAAAAATTAAAGCTATTCATGCTGGTTTAGAGTGTGGAATTCTTAAAAAGAAGTTTCCTCAAATGGAAATGATTTCAATAGGGCCTAGAAATGAAGGTGCTCATTCACCAGATGAACGATTACTTATTAAATCTGTAGAAAAGGTTTGGAATATCTTAATTAGTTTACTAAGAAAGTTATGTTAAATTATAAGAGTCAATAAAAGACTCTATGAAAAACTTAATAAATTTTATTTAATAATTATTTCATAATTTATGCAAAAAGATACATCTATGAAAGAGGAAATAATTGGATCAGAAACCGTTTTAGAAAAAATTAAAAGCAGAACTCCTTGGATTTTTGGAGATTCATTAAGAAAACCCAAAATTGGTTTCCCTAAAGTGAGACTCCCAAGAATTTCCCTTCCGATGCCATCAAGATCTTTGAGTGTGATAAGTATTTTAATAATTTTGTTCGTCCTTCAAACAGGGGTTGTTTATTTAATGGTTCGAGAGCCTCCTGCTCTAGGTTCTAATTCTGCTGGAGACCCCATATTTATTTATAGTGATGTTCATGAAAGTTTTATTATTGAAGGTATTGTAGCATCAATATTGATTATTTTTTGTTCAATGGGATTTATTTTATTATATCAAGCATCTAAATATGTATATAATAAAAAAATGGCAGTTTGGATTTTACTAATTGGAGTATTAATGATTATTATAAGTTTTATTTTACTCCAATATATGTTATCTGTGAAAATGGGAACATTATCAGTTTAATTCCTAAAATTTTATGATTTTAATTAAATTGATATTCAAAATAGACCCACAACAATATAACAAAATTCTTCATTGATATACCAATTAATAAAAAAAAGAAAAAAATAATTTAAAAAAATAAGAATTAAAAGTGTTTTTGGTTATTTTGCAAAACTTTTATATGCTGTTTCGTCTAGTAAGTTACCTTTTTCAGCATTCCAATTTGAGGGCTCTATTTTAAATAGCCATGCAGAGTAAGCATCTTCATTAATTTTTTCTGGCTCGTCCATCAAATCTGAATTAACCTCAATGACAGTACCACTTACAGGTGAATAAATATCACCAACAGCTTTACTTGATTCAACTGTGCAATCAATTGGATCACT
>CAYNEU010000710.1:0-4207 GCA_964396275.1 uncultured archaeon
ATTAATATATTTCTAATCAATAAAATAATTTTGTAAAATATTATGTACAAGAAAGGAAAAATAATTAAAATAATTAACAATACATGGCTCAAAATTTCTGATGCTACTTTAATAGTCGCTTTAATTTTTCAAACTGATATTATGTAATTTATTGATGTTACCCAAGATGAGATAACATAATATTTTTAAATTAATGGATTGAAATAATATTATATTAATTATGAAAGAAGAAGAATCGTTAGAAAAATTAAAAAGTGCTATTTTAGAAGGGGAGCCACTTAAAGCAATTGATCTGGTTAATGAATCTATTAAAATGGGAATACAAATTAAAGAGATTTTGAATAGAGCAATTCTTAAAGGCGCTGAAGAAGCTGGGAATTTATATGAAGAGGGTGAATATTTTCTTCCTGATTTGCTAATGACTGGTGATGCCATTACAGCAGCTACTGAAACATTAAGGAATTCATTAAATGAAAAATCTGAAATAGAATCTAAAGGTACTATATTAATTGGAACCGTAGAAGGTGATATCCATGATATAGGCAAGAGTTTGGTTGTCTCACTATTAAAAGGGCAAGGTTTTGATGTTGTCGATTTAGGATCTGATGTCCCTCCAGAAGAATTTCTTCGAAAAGCAAAAGAAATAAATCCCAATTTGATAGGATTGAGCGGATTAATGACAATGAGCATCTCTAAAATGGTAGAAACAGTTAATTTGCTTAAGAATGAAAATATAAAGTCTCGAATAATCATTGGTGGTGGAATTATGTCAAAAGAATCTTGTGAAATGATAGGGGCAGATGATTTTGCCAAAGATGGCTGGGAAGGAGTTAAGAAAATAAATAATTTAATTTGAATCTAGGAGGTGTAAAAATAAATTGGTTAAAGATTGGACCGCTTCTGTAAATAGAATATTTAGAACAATATCAGGATCAAAAAGAGTTGATAAAGTTCCGTTTCTTGCATTCGCCGGGGAACAAATGATTTGTCGAGTAACAGGAAAAACTGTGAAAGAATTATATGGTTCCCCAAAGGTTTATGCTAATGCGATTATAACCACTTTTGAGTTTTTGAATACCGATTCTATTAATGTTCCAAGTGCCTACGCAGGACCAAGTGAAGGTTTAGCATTTGCGGAAGCGAATAACAAATTAGATGCAATTAAATGGTTTGATTATCAACCTCCAATGTGTAAACAAGGAGTAATTTGTAAATCTGAAGAAGATATTGAAAAACTGGAAATTCCAGATCATAGTAAGAATAATCTATGGAAAAATTCCTTACTAGCTGCAAAAATGATTAATGAAAAAATTAAATTTCCTCAGGTAATCAGTTTAAGTATTTGGTCTGTTGTTCAGGAGTTGCGTGGCATAGAAGCCTATAAGGATATACACCGAAATCCGGATTTGTTATTAAAACTGTGCGAAAAAATTTTTGAATCTCAAATGGATATTTATGAGAATTGGCTTGAAATTGTAGGTATGCCTCCTAATGTGTTTATTGCAGGATACGCATTTAACCGTCATATGATGAGTTTTCAAGATTCTATGCGCTATGAAGGCCAGTTTATTAAGAGGATGATGAATAAAATTAAAGTTCCTTTTATGCTTCATAATTGTGGAACTTCACCATATTTTACAGAAGTTATTAAGGAAATTAATTTTATTGCCGTTAATGGGAGTCATCCATTAGATATTGAATATTGGATTGATTTTAAAAAGAAAAATCCAAAAATTGTAATTATAGGTGCTAATATTGACGTTAGTCGAGAAATGCTCACAGGAACTCCTTCTGATGTTGAAAAAAAGGTAAAAGAAAACATCTTAAATTTAGCTCCTGGGGGGAGATATATTTGTTGCCCCGTTTGTAGCTTACCATGGGGAGTACCAATTCCAAATATTTTGGCGATTCCAAACGCAATTGAGAAATATGGACATTATCCCATAAAAATGAATTAAAATTTAAAATTCATCTAAAAATATTTCTCTTCCATTATTTTTTCTTCAGCTTTAATATCTTCTGGAGGGGTTCTACTAAAAGCAGAATACAACACGTTTATATTTTTTGAAATTTCTTTATCAGCTGGTTCTCTAATATTAGATTTTGTCATATTAATTCTTACAAACCATATTTCTTAAAAGAATAAAAATAAATAAATCATTTTTTTATTAATATTTCAAAGAATTTTTGGTTATTTATACTATACATTAAATTCTAGTATCCCGAGGTTTTAAAGTTGAGTTTTGACAGTGAACAATTGATAGAAAAGATAAAAGCAATGGAAGAACATGAAGCCGTTGAAATGCTTCTTTCAATATTAACTACGTCCAAAAATGTAGAAATCAAATTAAAAGTGGCCGAACTACTAACTTCTTATAGTGATATCGAAAATACTCGTTTTAAAGATATAAAACGTGTTTTTTTAAATGATCAGCATCCTCAATTGAGATTAAAATTAATCGATTTATTAACAACCTGTTATAAAACAGAAGGAATTGTCTTCTTAAAAGAACAATATAAAAATTGTAAAGATGGATCAGTAAGAAAGAAACTTCTTGAAAAGGTTGGAGAAGGAGATCTAAATTCTTCGATACCTTTCTTCATTGATGCGTTAAATGATCCCGATATTGAAGTAAAAAAAGAATCAATAACACTTTTAGGAAAAACGGATGTTAGTGAGGTGATATCACCATTAATGGACGTCCTTCATTTTAGAAATACCGAGATTTATAATTCTTTAATAGATGCTATTGTAAAAATTGGGAAAAAAGGAAATCTACAACATATCAATGATTATGTCAATACAGAAGATTTTTATATCAAAAGAGAAATTCCAATAATTCTAGGGAAAATTAAAAATAAAGAGAGTGAAGATATTTTAATTAACTTTCTAAAAGATGAAAATTCAATAATAAGGAAAAATTCAGTAAAAGCCTTAGATGGAATAATTGAACTAAGGAATGTAAAGCATGTTATAGACCTTTTAAAAGATCAAGATATTGAAGTAAGGAAAGAAGTTATTCGAGTATTAGGTAATAGTGGAAGTAAGAGGTCAGTCAAGCCATTAATAGAATTATTAAAGGAAAATGATGTAAAAATCAGAAATCTTGCTAAAAATGCTCTTTATAAAATTCTTGATAAAATAAAATCATACGATCCTCTTTATGAGATTTTAAAAGGAAGAAATAATAATGCAAGAAGAGAAGCAATTAAATTATTAGGGATGCTAAAAGATGTTAATGCTATTGATTTATTGATCTCTATTTTTAACAGTAAAGTAGCAAGTTTAAGAGGTACTGCTTATCGATCTCTCTTAAGGATTTTAGATAATAAAATCGATAATAAGATTATTAACTCACTATCAGATAAATCTTGGCTAATTAGAATGTTTTGTATTAAAATTATAGGTGAAATTGCTGATCCGAATACTATTAATCATGTGTTTAATTTAATTGAAGATGAAAATGGAAGTGTGAGGAGAGTAGCTGTGGATGCATTAATTAAATTTGAGAATAAAAAAATTGTAGATTTTGCTCTTCAATCATTGAAGAGTGAAAATTGGAAGATTCGGAGAGCAGCAGTTAAAATATTATTAAGAACTGGTAGTAGTGAATCATTAAATTCTCTCATTTCATGTTTAAACGATGAAGATGTGTATATAAAAAGTTGGGCTGCTATGGCATTAGGAAAACTAAAAGACATAGACTCAATTGACCCCTTCCTTCAATTGTTAACAGAAAATGATGATAAAATACGAATATCTGCCGCTAAAGCCTTAGGTGAAATTGGAAATAAAGATGCAATTAAACCTTTAATTCAAGCATTAGGAGATGATAATTGGGACGTAAGAAAAGAAATCGAAAATGCCTTGAATCATATTGATCGAGATTGGATGAGCTATTTATAAAAATTGAATCTTAAAACTGGATCGAATCTTTAACAATTAATATATTCAAAACTACTTTTTAGTGACTTGTTGGATTATTTCCTCTAGTTCGCTTATAATATAAGAGATATTAGATTCTCCATTCATAATTAATATAAAAAAAGTGTTATTATCACATTCAAAAATTAGTATTGTTTTTTCTTCTAATTCAGCAATAACTTTTTTGAATTTTTGATTACCTAGTGTTTCTCCAATACCAACTGCGCTTTCTAAAACAGTGGCACACATAGAGGCAAACTTTTTTCTATTGAACTCAGTTTC
>CAYNEU010000711.1:0-4549 GCA_964396275.1 uncultured archaeon
ATGCTTTAGAATTAAATGAAATAAAAAAGACTTCTTTTTCAAAAAAAATAGATTTCATAGAGCAAGATATTTTATAATCTCTTTATTTAATATAAATTAATATAGATTGATTTATATACAGAAGGTTTTATTCTTGAGTGATTTAGAAGGTTTAACAAGAAGACTAATGGAAAAAGGTTATACAAAGGAAGAAATTATTGTACGGCTTGTTAATGAATATATGGATTATAAGGATATTGAGAAAGAGTCTGCAACCTCACTTGCTGAAGCAATTTATGAAGAATGTAAAAAGAGTGATATAAAGACTGTTACAGATCCCTTTATGAAATATTTATTAGATATTAATAAGGCAAATGTGACTATTGGAAAACAAGGAGTAGGTTGTAGGGGGTCAGGCGACTTTTTTGTTCATAAACTCATTGCAGAGCTATCTGAAACAGAGAAAAGAGCATATTTATCACCAAGTTCCTTAGATGATGCTGGTGCTGTGAGAATTAGTGATATTGAAGGTTTTAAAGCAGAAGATGATTTAATCATTGTATCTAAAATGGAAGGAATTCATAGTCGCTTAAGCGACTTTCCATTCTTGTGTGGTTTTCACGTAATTTCATGTAATACGTTTGCGTGAAGCGTATCGAGAGCCACACTACGAGATCTCTATGTCAAAGGCGCAAAACCAATATCTATAATGATTGATGCACACTTAGGAGATGATGCAGATGTCGGAAAATTGTTTGATTTTATGGCAGGAATTTCTACAATATCAGAATTAGCAAAAGTTCCAATTACTGCAGGTTCTACACTTCGGATAGGGGGAGATATGGTTATTGGAAACCGTTTGGTTGGTGGAGTTAGTGCTGTTGGCATTTGTAATCGAATTTTAGCAAGGAGAAATATTAATATTGGAAATAGAATTTTAATGACGGAAGGTGCCGGTGGAGGAACTATAACAACAACAGCAATATATTCTGGGAACCATCATATTGTTAAAGAAACAATGAATATTAAATTTCTTGAAGCATGCAAAGTAATTTTAAATTCAAATTATATAAATGAAATCCATGCAATGTGTGATGTGACGAACGGAGGGCTCAGAGGAGATCTCTATGAGATTAATTACGAAGCAAAGTGTGGGGTAACAATTTATGAGCAGGAAGTAAGAAAGCTTGTAAATCCTTTTGTTCTTGAACTGCTCGAAAAATTGAATGTTGATTATTTAGGAGTTTCTTTAGACGCGTTACTAATTTATTGTTCTGAAGATGTTTCAAATAAAATAATTTCAGATTTGAGAGAAAATGATATAAATTGTGCTGAAATCGGTTATGTTGATAATTCGAACCAAGTTAAAATGATCTTTGAGGAAGATAATCAAGAGGATATAATACCTCGATTTCGAGAATCTGCTTACACTAAAATTAAACAAGAAATAGGAGAAAACATACCGGAATCCAAGGAAGAAATGGAAAATAAGATACAAGTTGCTGCTTCAAGTGCAATGATGAAACGAAATAGAATTATAAATTATATCAAAATGCAAGACCATAGCTAATAATTAATCTAAATTAAGAACCTCATTCATAGAACCTGAGCGAAACCCTGCTAGATCTACTGTAACATAAATAAATCCAAGTTTTCTTAACTCATTTCTAATAGTTTTCATATTTTCTTTAGTTAAAACTTTTGGGAGATCGCTTTGTAAAAATTCAATTCGTCCTAAATTATTTTCATGTAATCTAACCCTCAATTGCTTTATATTGAATCTATTTTTAAGGAATTTTTCAGCTTCACGTATCATAATTAGTTTTTCTTCATTGATAATTTGCCCATAAGGAATGCGAGAAGAGAAGCATGCCATTGATGGTTTAGCTTGAACATCTAGATGATAAAATTTACAGATCTCTCTAATCTCATTCTTATTAATATTGAATTCTATATATGGGGTAAGGATATGTAGCTCTTTTAGAGCTTGCATTCCAGGTCTATAATCCGAAAGATCATCCATGTTTGAACCATCTAATATAACATCATAATTTTTTGAATTTTTTATTTCAATAATTTCATTATATAATCCAGTTTTGCAAATATAGCATCTATTTGGCGGATTACATTGGAATTCCTCATTTTTTAAGGGATCTCGTTCTATAATCATGTGATTTATGCCATGTTTTTTAGCAAATTGAGAAGCAAGTTCGATTTCTTCTTCAGGGTAAAGAACCGATTTTTCAGTTATAACAAGAGTTTCTTTAGCATATTTATTTGAAAGGAATGCTAAAAGGGAGCTATCTACACCACCTGAGAAAGCAACTAGTACATTTTTACTGTTTAAAAAGGAAATTAAACTCCTTAACTTTTTTTCAAGAATATTAGATAAGCCCATAATTATATCACTAACTGTTAAGAATAATATCTAATAAAATAAAAACTAAGTTTATAACTTAATATTTTTAAATCATAAAGAAATTTACAAAAAAAGTAATATAACTAGGTTGCATACAAAAAAATCAATTCTTACTCCCCTTTATTTGAATAAACCTTATATAGATAAAAAATAATAGGAAATATTATGAAAAAAAAGATAATAATTATTGTTAGTGTTGTTGTAATAATAATATTCGTTGTACTTTTACTTTTTGTTATTTTACCATTTGCGGGTATTAACGTTATTCCTGGTACCGGTGACAATGGTGGCGGTGGCGGTATTTTTGGTTGATATTAGTATATGAATATTTGAGAATAAGAAAAAAAAATTTGATTTTATTATAAAAATATCAATAAAAATCTGCTTTTAGTTTTTGAAGTTTACTTACTTTGTAAAAGTTTCCAACCATACTCCCAAGAGTCGCAATTATTATTCCAATTATTACCCAGAAATAAATAATGTAAGCTAAATTATTGGTATCATATGGAATTACAGAGATGGTTCTCCCTGAAAAAAGAGAAATTGGAAAGATCTCGGGATTATTTAAAAGAATTAAAAAGACTGGAATAAATGCTAATGAATAAAGAGCTTCTAGTACTAACATTACTTGCTGTCCCGTATAATTTCTAACTCCGATAATTAATTGAATGAGGTTAATTAAACCACTAATTACTATTAAAAGTCCAAAAATCTTTAGCCAATTCAAGAACTCAGGGTGAAATAGTCCTGGTATTTCCGCAAAAGGTTGTATTATAATAAATAATCCAAAGATTAACCCCGCAATAGCGCCAAAAATTAATTCTCCTATTGTAACGACTTGTTTTTTTTTTATTTCTCTTTTCAATTTAGCTGCTTCCTTTCTTTCCTCTCTACGTTGTTTAGCTCTTTCTAATTTTTCTTCTATACGCTTTTTCGCTTCTAATAGTTTCTGTTCTCTTCGTATTTGCGCTGCTGCTAATTTTTCTTGCGTAACTACTTTAATTTCAGCTAGTTTTTCTTTTGTATGAACCCGTGCCTTTATGATAGTCTCTTTTGCTTTTTGTTTTGCTTCCTCTAATTTAATTTTTGTATATTCTCGGGTTTCTTGTATTCCTTTTTCTGATATATGAAAAGGGAATAATAAAGCCAATCGAGAGGGAATGACACCAAAATCATCAGGTAAAAAACCCTCCATAGAAAAGTAGACAAATATTACTGTTATTACAAGAGCAGTGATCAGACAACCAATCCACATTCCTGAAAACATTTCTCCTAGACTCAATGCCCATTTTAAAGGTTGAAAAATAAACTTAAAAATTGAGACAATAATATTGATAGCAATGACAATTAGGAAGAAAAAAAGCATCGTTCTTATGTAAAAATCAAAAAGTTCTCCTGTTATATATAGTTTTGGGGTACCTCGATTTTTATATATTTTAGCAATACTTTCTGGAGTACCAATTTGTATAAGTGCTTGTTGTAGATCAAAATCAGATGGTTCGCGTCCATCAGCGATATTTCTCGCCTCATCAAGGATTTGAGTTTCTAAATCTTTTAAAATTTTATCAGCTTCTTCTTTTTTTAATTTTATCCATTCGGGAAGTTTTTTATATACCCGAGTTAGATAATTATTAATCATTTCATGCTCAGAATAACTCATTTTAAGTCCAACAATTTTTTAGTTAAAAGATGAATAATTTTAATTTTAATTATTTTTAATCCTTGAAATTTATTAAAACTAAAGGAGTCCATTTTTCAATATGCATTACTCATACAAGATAAAAATCCGTTTTAAATAGCTCCAAAATTTTACCATTTAAAATCAGGATTGAAAAAGAGAAGCGAATTTAATTTTTGTAACGTTATGAAAACAATTACATAATACCATGAGAGTGAGCTAAACATTAAAATCCACTCAAGAAACTGTCTCGTTAATGGCGCTGGACAGAATAAATATAATATAGAAGCAGTCGATGGACCAAATATCATGAAGTACCCTACGACTTTCGGGAATATTCTTTTCCTTAATACTATTGCTAATCCCGTAAAAAATGCACCAAAAGCAAATCCACCAAATGCTGAAGTAGAGAAATAAAAATGTAAATCAAATGGAGATCGTTCTAGACTAAATACTCCTACAAAAAACATACC
>CAYNEU010000712.1:0-1593 GCA_964396275.1 uncultured archaeon
TGTTTTAATCAACTGATTTGCTTGATAAACACAAATATCTTCATTAAACATGTTTACTTGAGCATCTATAATTAATAATGCTTGATTATTGTTCATAACTTACCTTTTCAAGAGATTTACAATATATAACGATTATATCATTTTTAATTAAATTTCTGTTAAGATTGTTATCCTTCTTTGGATATCTTTTTGTTTAATAATGTTATCAGATCTTAATAGCTTGTTATAAAATATAGATCCAATTAAAAAAAACTATATTAATTTTATGAGTGATTTTTCTTTATTTAAATTTACAATAGCTTCAGTTTTATCTTTATAGAATTTTTATTTTAATACTTAGATCTCTTCAAAAAATTATTTAAATCAGTATTAAAATTCAATTCGAAATTTATTTATTTACACATAATAAATTAGAAAAACCTTATTGTTGAATAGAAAAAAATATTTGCTAATTTTCTTTTTAAGATTTAAGTTGCAATTAATTAAATACAAGTGATTTGATGTCAAGGAAGTTTTCGAAAGAACCGATTAGAGGAATGGATGATTATTATCCTTCAGATTTACGTGAAGTTAATTGGATAATTGAAACTATAAGGGATATAACAGAAAGATATGGTTATGAAGAATATGCAACTCCACAAATAGAACCAGTTGAAATTTTTGCTGCGAAATCCTCTGATGAATTAGTTAATGAGCAATCATTCATAATTGAAAAAAAAGAAGGAGAAAGACTTATTTTAATCCCAGAACTTACACCTTCTTTAGCTCGGATGGTTGCTAAAAAAAGTCAAGAATTAAAAAAACCTATTCGGTGGTTTTCTGTTCCAACATGCTTTAGGTATGAAAGACCCCAAAGAGGTCGCCGTCGCGCTTTTTTTCAACCTAATGTAGATATATTAGGTGAGGAAAGCCTTTATGCTGATCTCGAAATATTTAACATAATTATAGATATATTCACTGAATTTGGAGCTACAGCAGAACAATTTCAAATTTATTATAATAGTCGACGATTCATGGACTCAATTAGTAATTTTATACTTAAACTAGATATAAACAAGATACCTTTAGTTTATAAGGCTTTAGATAAATCTGATAAAATGGATGAAGAAGAATTTGAAAAATACTTAATTGATACATTTCAGGATGAAGCAATCATCCAGGGTATTTTTAAATTAAAAGATGCTAAAAATGTTGATGAATTATTAAGAAAATTTGATAATATTCCTGAAGAATTTTATCAATCTGAAGGATATCTCGAGATAACCAATTTTAACCGTCTATTAAATGAAGTAAATCTTTCTAATTATTGTATGTTTTCTTCTGGGACTGTAAGAGGTCTTGATTATTATACTGGAATTATTTATGAGGTATTTGATACTGGAAAAGAAAATATTAGAAGTATTTTCGGAGGAGGGAGATATGATGATTTATTATCAATATTTTCAGAAGAAAAAATAACTGGCACAGGATTTGGTATGGGAGTCTATACTCTCTCCTTATTCTTAAAGACGTATGATTTAATTCCAGATGATATTAAAGAAAAAGACTATAGTGATACAATCTATATAGCATCAATAAATGAAGATATGTCAA
>CAYNEU010000713.1:0-6413 GCA_964396275.1 uncultured archaeon
AGATTGATAAATAAGAATTATCAATTAACCATTCCAGTATTATCAACAGAATTGTCTGAGAAATTAGAAGAATATATAGTGAAATTTACAGGAAATTGGATTAATATTATTAAACAAATAAAAAATCAAGCTCAAGAAAAATTGAAAGATCTTGATGAAAAAACTCCCTTATATGAAATTTTAATTGAAAAATCAATAGAAAAATTATATCAACTTCTAAAAAAAGAAAAATTACTTCCTGATATACCTAATATAAAAGCTTTATGGGCAGAACAGTTAAGAATAAGTAAATTTGAAGATTGGGTTAATAAGAATTATTAATTTATTATATTTTTCTAAGAATTATTTACCCTTATAAAGGAATTATTTAAAATCATCTCTTAACTTCACTGGAACAATAACTTTATTATGAAATTAAACATTCTAAAACAAAATAATTAAATCTAGTGAACAATATGGAAACAAATGAGGTAAAGATAGGAGATAAAGCGTTATTATTTAAGTTAAAATCATATAATGCTGGCACTATTGATTTAGCAGAATTGATAGGAGATCAAAAGATTGTGTTAATATTTTCAAGATATTTTGGTTGTCCAATTTGTCAATTGGATTTCAAAACCCTTTTGGAACGTAAGCATGAAATTGAAGAAAACGGAGCCAAGATCTTATACATTACACAATCAAGTGAAAAAGTAGCGAAAGAATATATTGAAAAAGAAAAGATTGATTTTCCTGTTATTTTAAGCTCAAAAGATGAATTATATGCAGATTATGGCTTAGGATTAATGACAAAAGAAGCAGTTTCTCAAATTCCTTTGAAAATTAAAGAAATTAGGAAATTTGGTTTTCAACACGGAGAATATGAAGGTTGGGAAAAACAATCCCCCGGGCAATTCGTTGTAGATGAACAAGGAAGAGTTATTCATGCTTTAAAAGGTTGGCTTGATATTGATAAGCTTCTAGCTGTGCTTTAATTATTAAAATCAGAAAATGTTCCATAATTTTTTTTTTTAAATTTTTAGAATTTCCATTAATTTATATTTCTAAACTAAATGAAGATGTTACCTAGATATTGCTTAGTTTCAAAAGAAGAAACCATATGTTTTTTATATATATCTAGATATCTCTCTGCTATTACCAGAAAAGTTTAAGAAAAATATTGGAAGAATTACATAAAATTGAATGCTAGAGTAATGAAAATGATGAGTTCAAATATACAAGAACCAGAAAATGTTCTTAAAAAAATCCAAAATATTTGTCAAGTTAAATCCTCTCCTTGTTCTTATGATTGCCAAGATTGTAGATATAGACATAAAGGATTATGCGATATATTTATTGAATTTAATTCTAGTAATTCCATTATTGATAATTCAATAAATCTTGAAGAGGAAATAGAAGTATTGATAGATTCAAGATTAGAAAATTCAGAAAACGTTTTAAATCTTAAGAATTTGTTTTATGAAATTAAGGTAAATAATGATATAAAAAATACAGTAGAAAATTTCCCACAAAAGGCAAAATATGATAGTTTCAAACTACTTACAGATATCCAGAGGGTTTTACAAAAATGCAAGCATTTAACACAAAGAGATAAACTAATGTATTGCCAAAGTCAAAGACACTTTATGAAATTGTATTTACGGGAAATTAACAAACCTGATTAAAGTTAATACATGTCTACATATGCATATGCAACTTTTTCCTCCATATTTAAATGAACTTTTTCTAAGGCAACCAATAGATTATAGACCGAATTAATCATCCAGTTTATAAAGGTACTTAGTTTGAAGATTTCATATAAGAAATAAAAAAAACTCAAAGAAATTGACTAAATATCTTTAAGTAAAAAAAATGAACTATAAATAATATTTTTTGACTTCAGTTATAACCAAACTAATTAAATCTTTAACATTTCCTATTCCGTAAAAGGTTACATTATTTAGAAGGTTCTTAAATTTGTCTTTAGGTATTTTATTAGACCCTATGAAAAACCCAACAATTTTATGTCCTCTTTCTACTAACTCTATCAATACTTTTTTTGTCTTACTCCAATTATAGATACCAAAATCAGTGATAATAAATACAAGAACTTTTTTTTCTGCTTTTTCACATTGATTTACAATTTCTTTAATTGGTAAAAAGGTTCCTCCACCCTGATACCTTAAAAGCACTTGCTCGGCTTTATTATAATCAGATGTCCATTGGCAAATATCTGCTATATTTGAGAAATTAATTATACTAAATTTAGCACCCTTACTTGATGCGTAATGTAAAGACGCAAAAGCAGCTACTAGAGCTGTGTGATATGGACCTTTACCACGAGTTGATCTTGATGTATAGTTCCAACCCATAGAACCCGAAGAATCCAAAACAATTAGGAGATCAGGGATTTGTTTCTCAACTAAATGACCTGGACCTTCTTTATATGCCCATTTTCTTGTAGTAATATTAGGTATCATTATGGGGCTATTTAATAAACTCTGAACAATATCTAATTCTTCTATTCTATCACCTATACGCCAAACTTCTGGATAAACTGGTAATTGCCCTCCTGGTTTTTCTTCAAAAATTTTTATTTCAATTAGATTTTTTGCTAATCCTCTATACCACGTGGCTAATGCACTCCCATCAATTAAAATTCCTGCTTGACGCGCAGGTCCACCAAATTCAGAGTATGGAATATCTTTAGCAAATTCCTCCGATTTTTGTCGTAAATCATCCTCATTACCTTCTTTTAAGTTATCTGCATTTTTATTCTCCAGCGGATTATCCATTACTTCTAGTACATCTTTTGGAACCTCTAAAAATGCTCCTCCGGGACTTTTTCTCTTTTCTTTATTTTTATCTATTAGGCCTCCAGTACCTATTAAGCTAAACGTATCTTGTATTAGACTTTTTAATGATCTTGCAACTTCAGACACCTTTTTTTCCCATGTTGATTCATCCTCAAAATTTTTGAGAATTATTTTAGTGACTCTTTCTGCTATTGAATCCATCTCTTTAAGTTTATCATCGCCTATGATATCTTTATTCCACATTTTCTCATAAGCTCGAAATAAAAATTTACTAAAATTACTTATTGAGCCTTTACTTGTGATATGTTTATAGGTTTCAACCATTTCCCATTCAATAAGAGTGGAATATTTCTGGTATAACTTAGTATCAATAATCAAATCTGCAAAAATATTTACAACAATAGGAGCATAATTTTGATTTACATAGGTCATAGCAGCTCTTAACAATTTGGCGTGAGTTAAACCATCGTAAGGAATAATTTGATAATGAGATATTTCATGAAGTGATATGATAAAAAAATAGTCGATATATTCTTGATCATCTTTAAGTAATGGAGTATTAGCCAGATTCATTGTTATTTGCCATCGATATTCAGGATCAATATAAAAGCCCTCTAAGTGTGTATAATCAAATACGTAATTAGGATCGTTTAAAGGGGGAAAATAAAATTCCGCAAGGGCTTTATTAAATGCAATTTCAGCTAACTTTATGATTTTTCTCTCTTTTAGGTTTAAATCTTTATTTTTAGCTCTCATTTCTTATATTTATTTTCACTTTTTTTAGGAATCGTAAAATAGAATGTAGATCCACGGTTTTCCTCACTTTCATACCAAATTTGACCATTATGTAATTCAACAAGACGCTTTGCTAAAGAAAGCCCCAAACCTGAGCCAGTAGAAGATATGTTTTCTGGAGTTATTATCCTCTTAAATGGTTGAAAAATTAAGCTATAATTATCCTTAGCAATTCCAATACCTGTGTCCCTAACGCTAAATATCCAATTATCATTTTTTTCGTCAATAATAAGAGTAATCTCGCCATTATTTGTAAATTTAATAGAATTATCTAGTAGATTTAAAAGTACTTCTTTAAACCTAACTGGATCGGCGTATATCATCAACTCATCTTCCAATAATTTTACTGTGAATTTTAATTGTTTTTTGGAATATATTGGTTTTATTATGTTTACAACTTCATTGATGGTATTATTCAACGAAAATTCTTGAAAATTTAAATTTAATTGTCCAGCTTCTATTTCAGAGATTTCCAAAATATTGTTTATTAAATTAAGTAAATGAAGGGAAGAATTTTTAATATCATAAAGAAAATCCGATTGAACCTCACTTAAATGTCCGTAAGATCCCTCTAAAATTAAATCTGTGAATCCAATGATTGAATTTAACGGTGTTCGTAATTCATGAGACATTATTGCCATAAATTCAGTTTTTGATTTAGAGGCTTCTAAGATTTGATCAAGGTATAATTTTTGTTGTTCGAGAGCAACTTCCAGCTCTTTAGTTCTTTTTTTTACCTCTTTTTCCAAGTTGTCTTTTGATTCTCTTAATTTTTGCTCCGTTCGTCGTTTATCATTAATAAGCTTCTGTTTAGTAATGATATTCTTAACAATTATTAATAAATCCCCCGTCTTAATTGGCTTTTTAATATAGGCGTAGACTCCTTTGTTCAAAGCTTGTATAGCCGTATCAACCGATGCATAACCAGTAATTAGCACAATTTCTATATCCCCCTGTATCTTCTTAAATGATTCTACCAAACTAATTCCCTCTATATCAGGTAGATTGATATCTAAGAGTGCTATATTAAAGAATGTTTTACTTAATTTATCTAACGCTTCTTTTCCCGTAAGAGCTGACTCAGTTTCAAATCCATTCTCGTTAAAAAGTTTTCCTAATAACCAACAGATACTTTCCTCATCATCAATAATCAAAATTCTATTAAAAGTTTCCAATTTTTCTCAACCAGGAACTTTTTTATTATTTTTACGTTATTTCTTATCTCTTCAAGCAAATGAAATTATCATTATGAATTTCTAAACAAACTTTCAACCAAATATTGAATTAATTTATATTTATCTATAATAAAATAAGAATTTACTTATAGGTTTTTTAATCCTATTATTCCTCTTTCTGAATATAGTCTAAATTATCCAAAATGGTTCTTAACTTTAAAGCTTCAGATCCACCAGAAATTTGGATGTTTACTAACGAATCTTCTTTAGTCCCAGTCACATTAATTTCAATCAACATATCTTCAGTACGGATTTGTTTAGTTTGTCTCTGACTAAACGCTTCCTTTAATGATTGATCTAAATTAGAGAATTCAGCCGCGATATCTGCCCACACTTCCTTCCAGTAATTATATTTAATAATATAATCGGTAACTGTTTGTCTAAAAAGTTCTCGATTACACCATTCAATAAGGTCTCCTCTATTTGGGAAATCAATTTCTTTTAGAAGGTTATTTCGAATTTCAGCTAGCTTATCAATATCTCCTTTTTTTGCTGTTTCTTGTATTTGTTGGGCAATTGGAGGATATTCCTTGTTATTAACTGAATTTACAAATGGAATTAAGTCATATTTTATAATCAAATCATTTTTTTCAAATTTTTTTAACTCTAATAAATCAGTATCTTTAGGATTTCCTCCGCGAAATCTTTCAGCGATTTTATAGCATAGATCACGATTTTTAAACCTTTTTTGAACAATATCTAAAATGTTCTTAGAGAATTCATATTTATTTCCAAAATACGGAGCTTTATCTATTTCCCTTTTTACATATATGACTCTATGTGAAATTACGTATGGTGCTATTGTATTTACAATATTGATGTCGATCTTATCTAATCCTAATAACCAAGCTAGAGCTTTAGAATATCTTAAAAGATCTTTGGCAGCCCTTACACTTAGAATCGAATCAATTTTATTACATATATTTTGAGCTGTATTGAAATGACAGCCTGAACATAATCCCGTACTAGGTTTTATATCTTCAGTATTACCCTTATCTACTCTTGAACATAAAGTAAATTCTCTTATTATAGCATGTATATAATTGTTAACTTCAGGCGTGAATGAGACTCTATTCACGTAATACCAAATTTCCATTAATTCATCAATAGTTAATATTTCGGGAACTTGAATTAATTCATCTATCCCCGAATATTTCTCATCTTTTCCTGTTAAGATAATTTGTAAATCATGACTGCCCGGCATTGATATTGGAACTGAAATTCCAAATCTATCTAAAAAAGGTTGCGATAGTTCAAAAGTTCCAACATCATGAGGATTAATCGTTGCAAATAGACAAAATTTATTAATCGTTGCTATCGAGTCGTAGTATTTAACTGTTCCCTCAGCTAGCAATGATAACAAGATATCTTGAGCATATGGAGTAAGTCGATTTACTTCATCAATAATTTTCCAAAAATTAGTAACAAATTGTCTCCATACTACCTCCTCTACTCCATCTTTCATCAATTTTCCTAACTTTAAAGTACCAATTAATTTCTCTTCAGTTAGTTGAGGATGCCCTCTGATGATTGAGTTTTCAATATTGCTAAGTGAATTTGCTGTAAACATCCTTCCTAAAAGCTTTAC
>CAYNEU010000714.1:0-1700 GCA_964396275.1 uncultured archaeon
CAATTTATCCACCAAGAATTAATTTTAAATGGAGTTTGTTTGGTTTTAGAAGATCCTGTTGATTCTTTTGGAAGAAATGATAACAATGAACCTTTTGTTAAAACAAAAAGTGGTAGAGTGATCGAAACAGATTTAGTTATTTTATCTATTGGGATTAGACCAGAAAGTAAACTGGCTATAGAGGCTGACTTAGAAGTCTCTGAAAAAGGATATATTATCGTTAATAATAGAATGCAAACTTCTAATCCTAGTGTTTATGCTGTTGGTGATATTGTTCAAGTTGATCATTTTCAAACTAAAAAGCCAATATCATTAGCATTAGCAGGTCCCGCAAATAAACAGGGAAGAATAGCAGCAGATAATATTGCTGGAAGAAATTCAGAATATAAAGGGGTCTTAGGAGCATCTGTTGTTAAAGTTTTTGATCTAACCGTTGCTTCTGTAGGATTAACTGAAAAACAATTAAAAACTCAAAATATAGACTATAACAAAATTTATATTCATCCTAATAATCATGCGGGTTATTACCCTGGAGCAATACCAATAACATTAAAATTAATTTTTGAGGTTCCAAATGGAAAAATTCTTGGAGCACAGGCAGTTGGAGGTCCAGGTACAGAGAAAAGAATTGATATTATCTCAACCGTTATAAGATATGAAGGTACTGTTTTTGATTTAGAAGAATTAGAATTAACTTACGCTCCTCCTTATGGTTCTGCAAAGGATCCCGTAAATATGGCAGGATTTGTTGCATCTAATTATCTTAGAGAAGATATGCCTATCTGGCATTGGCATAATTTTATTGATGTTAAAAATAATGGGGCTTTTTTGTTAGACGTAAGGACTAAAGAAGAATATTCTACTAGATCAATTGAAGGTTCAGTTAATATTCCAATTGAGGAACTTAGAGCCCGTATAGATGAAATTCCTAATGATAAATCAATCTATGTTTATTGTGAAGTAGGATATAGAAGTTATTTAGCATTAAGAATTCTATTACAAAGTGGGTTTAATGAAGTATATGAACTAACTGGGGGTTTTAAAATTTATGAGATGGCAAATGCAACCACAGAAGAAATAATGGCAGCGTGTGGGGGATCCGATAATGTTATCGAAGAATTTGTTCATGAAAAAGCTATTGAAAGTGAAGATTATATAGAAGTAGATGCTTGTGGACTTTCATGTCCAGGACCTTTAAATGCACTAATTAAAGCATTTGATACGTTACCGGAAGAGAAGAAATTAAAAGTATACGCAACGGATCCTGGATTTAAATCTAGTGTTGAGGCTTATTCTAAATTAAACGAAGCAGTAAATCTATTACATCTTGGAAAAGAAAAGGGAATGTTAGTTGCTACATTAGAAAGAATTCAACCTATCGAAGTTATAACCCCAGTTAAAAAGAAAACCAGAAAAGAACTAAGACCACCTGAGGCCCCTGCAGTTTCGGATATTAGTGCTGACGAGCTTTTCGAGCGTATTGGTACAGAAGAAGAGCCACCTCTTATGATTGATGTTCGAACACCCCAAGAATATCTTGGTGCACATGGTCATATCAAAAATACTAAATTAATTCCTTTAGGAGAATTATTAAATAATCCAAATGTTATTAAAGATTATAGAGATGAGGAAATAATCGCAATATGTCACTCTGGTTCTCGTTCTATGATGGCAGCTCAAATTCTAGCACAAGCGGGTTT
>CAYNEU010000715.1:0-9162 GCA_964396275.1 uncultured archaeon
GAGTTATGTATGGCTCGATTTCAAAAATAAGAAACGAGATGGGAAAGGTCTTTTTAAATTTTTCACTAAATCAAAACTTCTACCATTGAGTTCCTTAGAGGATAGCGTAATTGAATTTCCAACTAAAAAATTTAAAGCCACTATAACAAAAAGTCAGAATAAGCGTATAATTTCAATTGAGGATCCTAAATTTCAAGAAAAAGGATTAAAAGGAACTATTTCACTTGAAGATAATCCTGCAATGGATAATACTGTCGTTGTTACAGGTTATGAAGAAGATCCTCGACTTTTCTATTATAATCATAAAATCAACATGATGCCCGCTGAAGGATCGATTGTAATTGGCGAAAAAGAATACTCATTCAAACCGGAAACTTCTTTTGGTCTTATGGATTGGGGGCGTGGAATTTGGCCTTATCATACGCATTGGTTATGGGGATCCGCTTGTGGTATAGTAGAAGGACTACCAGTTGCTTTTAATATAGGGTATGGCTTCGGAGATTTATCCACTCATTCAGAAAATATTATTTTCTATGATGGAAAAGCCCACAAAATCGATGAAGTAACCTTTCACCACGAGAATCGAGATCCTACAAAACCATGGAAGTTCACCAGCAATGATAATAGATTCAATATGGTTTTAGAACCAATTATTCCACATCGAGAAAAAATAAATTTCGGGGTGATTTATTTGAATTCTTCATTACTGCACGGGTTCTATTCCGGGGATCTTGTTTTAGATAATGGGGAGAAAATTCATATAGAAAAGATTTTAGGTCATGCGGAAGATATCTTTTGGCGTTGGTGAGAGAAAGAGTATAGATTTATATCAAGCAATCGGCTAACCAGGAAAAAAAATCCAACAATTACTTAAAATAAATGAATTAAAATTGTGATATCTTGTTTTGATCGAAAAGCATACCTTATCCTTTAAAAGCATGTAATTATAATTTCTACTATAATATGAAAAAAGAATTTCTAGTATTATATTTACTTCTAGACGTTTATATCATGGATGGTGATTGACGAATGCAAAACAGAAGAACAAACAGATTGTTGATTGTGATAATGGTTATAGTATCTATTCCTATCGCAGGTTTCATCTTCTTCCAAATATCAAACCCGGGGGACTCAGATGAGAATCCAAGCAATATCACGATTGCTATCTATAATGGGCTCGGTGTGATTGAAGATGCGGATATTATCTTGACCCATTTCTCCAAATGGTCGGGCATCGAATACATGGTGATTGACGGTGATGACATCAGGAACGATGCTCTCCTTAAAGTCGATGTTATCATAATGCCTGGAGGCGATGGCGTCCCTTATGAAGAAGGACTGGGATCTCTAGGGAGAGCAAAAATTGCGGATTTTGTAGAAAGTGGTGGCGGTTATATAGGGATATGTCAAGGTGCGTACATAGCCTGTGAATACAATGTCTGGATGGATAATGTTGGGAGCCCAGAGAACAATTTAGGCATCTTTCCAGGAGTAGCTTGGGGGCCAATACTTGAGATTGCCGAACGTCCTGAGCCCGGATGGGGAATGGCTGCCCTCGATATCGTTAACACCACACATCCCATTACTGAATCAGCCCCTGAGAGAATGACGATGTATTACCAGGGCGGATGCTTTATAGAACTCACTGACACCAACTCGGTGACTATTCTTGCGGTTTACAATGCGACCGGGAAAATAGCAATAGCCACCTGTGAATATGGTCAGGGGCGTGTGTTTATCACAGGAACGCATCCCGAGATAGAGGAAGATGACGACCGCGATGGTGTGGACTATCCTGACCCAGAATCTGGGCCTTACGATCCAGAATCGGATTGGCCGCTTCTAAGAGATGCTGTGAAATGGGTAAGCAGGATTAATTGTAGCCAGACAAGCTAAACTGCTTTCCATATAGACCATGGGGCTCATCTATTTACCATGATCATCGTTGAAAAATGGTCGAACACAACGATACCTTCTTGAGATCAACAAATTGCTATCATTTAGCTAACAACATAAGTACATAATAGTATAGGTTTATATTGATTTTATAATGTTGAAATCCAGCAAATGAAACTTGTTGGGCTAGTAACTTTTTATTTTATATATTGGCATTGGTGAAAGAAAAAGCATAGACTTATATCACGTAATCTAAATGGAAGCTTATTCTTTCATCCATTTTATTTTAGACACATAAGTAAATTCTAATAATTAGAAGAGCTTTAACTTACAAAAAAAAAATAAGAAACATTTATTAATAATTAGATAAAAAATAGAATATTGGAATCTGTATAGAATGAAAATAATCAAAATTAAAAATAAGACAAGTAAGGTTTAAAAAAATGGGATTTGGTAAAGTTTTTACTATAATTGGTGCTATTTTGGGACTGGCAAGTATTCTCCTCAGTTTTATTTTTCCCGCATTGTTTGGTTGGTATAGATATGAGGTATCTGGATGGGGATCTGAAGGGGGGTATTATCTTACTGGATTTGGAACTGTTACTTCTATACCACCTTCTTCCTTTATAACTGAGCTAGCCGTATTAGAGGCAATTGGCGGGTTAATGGTAATTATTGGTTCTATTTTGTGTATCGTTGCTATTGTTAAAGAATCAAAAGGTATAGGTCTTCTTGGGGGACTTTTGATGCTTTTAGCCCCTGTTCTCTTGGTGATTGATTTTCTAGTTGGTATAAGTGAATTTGCTGGAGTTATAGAATATAATATTGATCTTTTCGTTAATAGAAACATATTTTGGGAGACTTTTTCTACAATGGGTTATCTTTATACATGGGGAATATGGATTGGGGCTTTCTTATGTATAGCAGGCGGAGTTTTAGGATTAATAGGTGGATTAGCGCTTTAATTTAATAGAAAAGTTGTATGATATACACTGAGACCATTGATTTAATGCTAAAATTGGAATATAATGATTATTGGTTTAATTACTGTTTTGAAATAGATCCTCAAGAGATTAAGCAAGTAATCAAAGAAGAATATATATCGTCTCAAGGATTAAAAATCCACTTAGACATATTTGATGATAAAGAGATGTCGTTTAAAGGGACAATCATATTCCTACATGGTACTTCAGTATATAGTAGATTCTATGCTGAGTTTTTATATAACCTCTTTAAAAAGGGTTATCGAGTAATAGCACCTGATATGATGGGACATGGTTTAAGCGAAGGTGTTAGAGGTCATTTTACCATGGAACAATTTGAGAAGACGGTATATGATATAAATTCTTATATTATTGAAAATTATGATAAGAAAAATTATCTAATGGGTTCAAGTTTGGGGGGTATTAATACTCTTTATTCTATAGCTTATGATAATAGATTTAAAGGTGCCATATGCCATAATACTGCAATATTCAATGAAAAAGCTTACAAAAAAATAATCAATTTACATGGTGTCTTAAAGCTATTAATACATCTAGTACCTTTGGCCGCTAAGATTGTTCCCAAACTAAAACTAAGTACCACCTTATATTTAGATTTTGATAATCTAGCTAAAACAGAAAGGGTTTTAGAGCGAATAAACCTATTATTAAAGGATCCACTAATTAGCCTTAAGTACACGTTTAAAGCCCTTAGAACTCAGATGAGAGATCCATTACCAATACCTATAGAAGAAATAAAAGTACCTATTATGATAATAAATGGAACCGAAGATGTTTTGTTTACAGTAGAATATATGAGCGAGATTTACAACAGGCTAACATGTGAAAATAAAAGTTTAGAGATCTTGGATGGTGCTTCACATTTAATTTTTCAAGAAAATATACAAGATGTTTTAACTCGAATAATTCCATGGCTTGAAAAAATAAATTAAAAGGTTATAGCAATTTAAATACTAGATAGTTATATGTTCTGTCCTCGAAATGACCTCATCTTGAATTTCTTTTCCTAAATCTGTAAAATAAGCAGAATAGCCTCCAACTTTTACGATTATATTTCTATAAGGGTCTGGGTTCAGTTGAGCTGCTTTAAGTACTTCTGTAGATACAACAGTAGGTTGAAGCTGTTGACCTCCCAAACTATAATAAGTTTTTAATAGAGAGATCCACTTTCTTCTAGCTTCTATAGTTTTCCCAATCCCAGATGGATGCATTCGTATATTAACTGCACAACCACAAACATGCTCAAAATCAAGGGCAGCAACTGATCGCATAACGCCTGTTGGTCCATTCTTCTCAACATTGTATGGATTACAACTTGCTGCAAAAGGTTTGCCAGCAAGTCTACCATCTGGTGTCGCAATTCCTATTCGTCCATCATATGTATGCGATGTCATTGATATAATAAAAGGAGCGTAAACTCCACCTCTATATGTCTTATAATCATAGGTTTCTTCAAACATTTGAGTTGTAACTTTACGAGCAAGTTCATCACATTCAGGGTTTCCATTTCCCCATTTTCCTTCAAGATCTAAGATCATTTTATGGATTTTTTCATATTTACCAGTGAAGTTATTATCAATTGCTTCAATTAACTCTTTAAATGTGAATTTTTTTTGCTCAAAGATGAGTTTTTTAATAACATATAAAGAATCAACCATGTTTGCAATACTATTCATTATAAGAATTCCTTCCGCATCGTAATAAGCACCTCCTTGAGTTACATCTTTTTTACTCTTAAAACATCCTCGCATGAATGCGGATATGAAAGGAGCAGGAAAGTATTTCGCAAATAATTTATCACGTATAGTAGTTGCTTCTACTATTTTCTGAATAACAAAATTTATTTGCTGATTAAAAGCATCGAGAAATTCATCGAATGTATCAAAATTATCAGGATTTCCCGTCTTCAATCCCACATCATTTACTAAACCCCCAATTGTTAAGCAGTTACCATTCCGCAGGGTCATATCTAGTGTTCTACACAATAAAAGTGCTGAAAAACCAATTCCTCCAGTTTTTCCTGGACTGCACATATCCACACATCCTGTGATTGAATAGGCATTCGCATCTTTTTCGGTAATACCTCGTTTCTTTAATGCTTCAATACATACATTATCATTTAATACAGATATGCTTGAATATCCGTTGTATTGGATTTCAGCAACCTTCATATATAATTCTTCAGAGGTTTTATCATGAAAACGAACAGCAAAATTAAGGGAAGCTTTTGATCTATCTGCTGCTTCTAATATAAGATAAGTAAGATCGTTTGTGGCATCTTCACCATCTTCGTTTAAGCCCCCTACTGTCACTGGTTCTGAACCTTCAAATCGTTGGCTAAAATCACTTACAGCATTAGAATAAGGACGAATATTATGACTCATTATATTTAAAACTAACTCTTCAAGTAATTCTCGTGCTTCTTCTCGAGTGATAAGACCCTTTTTAATATCTGAATGGTAAAAAGGATAAAAAAGTTGATCTAACCGGCCTGGTCCATGCACATTAAAGGGGATCGCTAAATCCACAGTTGTTTTAACAATCCAAAATAATTGCACTGCTTCTCTAAAAGTAGTAGGTGGATAAGTTGGGAGTCGTTTGCATGTCTCATACATCGTTGCTAATACTTTTCTTCTCTCAACGCCACTAGTTTTATTTAATTCTTCTTTTATTTTTTCTGCCAACCTACGCGAATAAATTATTACAGCTTCGAGGGTTATTTCGATAGAATGTAAAAAGTCTTTTTGTTCATCAGTTAAATCTTTATTTTTTTCAATTTCATCTTGGACTTCCTTCTGCATAGTTAAAAGTCCTTTTCTTAAAATTGTCTCAAAGTCAAGAACTAAATGACCTTGCCATACACCAATCACGGCACAAGGGGATATTACTATATCATTTTGAGCTGTTTTTAATGGCAAATGAGATAAGAATTCATATGCTTCACCAGTATATACTTCAGAATTCGCATATTCTTTTTCTAGAATATCAGCGAGTGTTTTTTCTTTCCAATAAGGAATAAGTTCTGTAAGAAGGAGTTTTTTATCTTCGTCTTTAATAGTATATGGATTTATCTTTCTTTGTTCTAACGTATCCGTTCCAAGTGTTGTAATAGGTGCCCCTATTTTTTTGGTATTTTCAAGTAATTCACGAAGACCATCAGGTCCAATTTTTTTTATCATATATGACATGTAGTTCTTGTTGCTTTCTTTCATATACTTGTTCATCGTTTTTGCATCAAGTTCAATCTCAAAAACTTTGTTCCATATTCCACGTTCAATGTCAACAGGTATTCCGATGAAATTTTCTGTCCATTTTCCCGCTATTCGATCGTCAGAATCTATATATAGAGTCATTTTTTCAAGAACATTTTTCATTGAAAGCGCAACTCTTACACCAAGAGGGAACCCATTATTTTGAGTTTCCTTCCATTTTTCTGTATAGAGTTTGGCTCTCTCTATAGAAATCAAAGGAATTTCATCAAGGAGCCTTCTCCTTATCCTTTTTATTCTCTCACTTGCGTTATCAATAAATTCCATAATTTTTTACCACATCTTAAAATGGTTTTTTAGAGATTTGGAATTTTCTAAAACTCCTAGAAATAACATAAACTTTCTGATAACTAATTAAAGAATATATAGTAGAAATATTTATAATTTGTTATTTTGGAACAGATTAAGGAATCAAAAACAGTCCATAACTTAATGATTAATAACAACATGAAAAGAATATTGTTGGAACAGATGTGTAATATTTTGGAGGTCTTCTTCTGAAAGTTCACCCATATCTCTATATAAATTCCCCATTCCAACTTTTTCATATTTTGTTTTTGCTAATTTATTATATGGCATAAGATGTACTGGTCCATTATAATTTATTTTATTCAAGAAGGATCCTATACTTTTGATAGTATCTTCATCTGTATTTACACCTGGAATTATTGGTATACGAGGAATAATTCTTTCACTCCCAATTTTTGAATGTAATGTAGTGAAATTGGTTAAAATTTTATCATTCGGTACGCCAGTGTATTCTTTATGAATTAAAGAATTAATATGTTTAATATCAAATAAAAACAAATCGACAAATTTAATTAATTCTTCTATTATATCATCGTTAAAATAGCCACATGTTTCTATTGCTGTATGGATCCCTTTTTCTTGCAAAGCCTTAAGTATTTCTAATAGAAAATTTATTTGGAGTGTAGGTTCTCCTCCTGAAATTGTCACACCCCCTCCTGAATTGTCATAAAAAGGTTTATCTCTAAGTGCAATTTCAACTAATTCTTCAACTAATATTTCTTTTCCAACCATTTCCATAACTTGATTTGGACATACTTCGACACAAGTTCCACAAGTTGTACAAAGTTTTTCATTTCTCACAATTTTATCGTTTTGTAGCTGAAGAGCATTATTAGGACAAGCATTAATACAACTTTCACATTTTAAACATTTTTCTTCAAAATAAGAAATTTGTGGAGTAAGTTTTTGTGATTCTGGATTTTGACACCAAACACACTTTAAAGGGCATCCTTTCAAAAAGATTAGAGTTCTTATGCCGGGCCCATCATATATCGCATAGTTTTGAATGTCAAATATTATACCTTTCATTTCCACATTTAAACCATATTATGTTCGGTTCTAGAAATTATTTCATTCTGAATTTCTTTTCCTAAATCAGTGAAATAAGCGGAATATCCACCGACCTTCACAATAATATTTCGATAATTTTCAGGATTTTGTTGAGCTGCTCTTAAGACATCAGTAGAGACTACAGTAGGTTGAATTTGTTCTCCACCTAATTGAAAGTAAGTTTTTATTAAAGATATCCATTTCTTCTTAGCCTCTTGAGTTTTTCCAATTCCAGATGGATGCATACGAATATTAACCGCACATCCTAATACATGTTCATAGGGAAGAACTGAAACCGATTTTAAAACACCTGTTGGTCCATGACGCTCAACATTATAAGGATTACAGCTTGCTGCGAATGGTCTCGCTGCTAGTCTCCCATCAGGAGTTGCTATAGAAATTCTTCCATCATACGTATGTGTTGTCATGCTATTTATAAAAGGTGCATAAAATCCTCCTTTGAATGTTCTATATTTATAGGTTTCCTCAAACATATGTGTAGTGATTTTTTTCGCTAGCTCATCAGATTCATGATTACCATTACCCCATTTTCCTTTTAGATCCATAATTAATTTATGAATCCATTCGTAACCATTACCGAAATTATTATCAATAGCATCATTTAACTGTTTAAACATAAATTTCTTTTGTTCAAATATTAATTTTTTAATAACATATAATGAATCAATCGTATTAGCAATACTTGTCATAAAAAGTATTCCTTCACAATCATAAATAGCCCCACCTTCAGTTATATCTGCTTTACTCTGAAGACAGCCTTTCATAAATGCTGATATTAAGGGAGCTGGTAAATGTTTCGCATAAAGACTATCTCTAATAATTGAAGCATCAACTATTTTTTTAATCATGTTATCAGTTTGAGCATAAAAAGCATTCAAGAAATCATCAAAATCAGAAAATGAATCTGGATCTCCGGTCTTAAGACCAACATCATTAACAATTCCCGTTAAAGTCATTGAATTTCCATTGCGAAGTGCCATATCAAGAGTACGACATAATAAGATAGATGAAAATCCTTCTCCTCCAGTTTTTCCTGGAGAACACATATCAACACAACCGGTTATAGCATAACCAATTGCATCTTCTTTTGTAAACCCTCGATTTTCCAAAGCTTTAAGACAAATCTCATCATTCATGAGAGAAACACTAGATACTCCGTGATAGTGAAGTTCAGCAATTTTCATCCATAATTCCTCAGGTGTATTTTTATGAATTCGGACTGCAAAATTTAGTGATGCTTTAGATCTATCCGCAGCTTCTAACATAATGTAAGTTAATTCGTTTGTTGCATCTTCCCCTAATTCATTAAGACCTCCCAAAGTTACCGGTTCGGAACCTTCATAACGTTGACTAAATTCACTTGAAGCATTTGAGTTGGGACGCATGTTATGACTCATTACCTTTAAAAATAATTCTTCACATAACTCACGAGCTTCTTCTCTTGTGATTTTTCCTTCGGAAATATCTTTGAGATAATATGGATAAAACAATTGATCTAATCGTCCTGGAGCATGAACATTAAAAGGCATACCTAATTCTATTGCAGTTTTAATAGTCCAATAAGATTGGACTGCTTCTTGAAACGTTTTAGAAGGATGTAATGGAACTCTCTG
>CAYNEU010000716.1:0-11519 GCA_964396275.1 uncultured archaeon
AGAATTATGATGCATTAAAGAATATAATAGGTTCTGAAGAGGGAAAAGAGAAGGAGCTAAAAATCGATGTAGATACCGAATTATGTGATGGATGTGGAATTTGTGTGACTATTTGCCCAGTTAATGCAAGATATTGTCCTCCAACCTTAAGTGGTAAAGCTCCAGATTATCCACCTGAAAAGCATCAATTATTTCAAGTTAAGGGTGGAAAATGTGAACTATTAGCTATAAAATATTGTCGAAGGATTGAAGCGGAAGGAAGAGAAAGAGAATGTCGGGTTTGTGAAACTTACTGTCCTCGTGAAGCTATAAAAATTGACTATGTATGAATATTAATTGGTTATTCATTTTAATTTAATAAGTGTAATGAAAAATGGTTAGTGAACGCGTTATATGTTCGGGTTGTTCACTTTTATGTGATGATATTATCATTAAAAGTGATGGATTATATATTGATGAGGTTATAGGAGCCTGTTTGAAAGGGAAAGAGAGATTTGATCAATTAACAGCAAAGAATCGCATCTTAAATTCCCTGATTAGGAGGAATGGTGGATTAGAGAAAGCAACATTAAATGAAGCTTTAAAAAAAGCCATCAGTATTATTAAAAATTCCTCTAAACCTCTTTTATATGGCTTTTCCACTGTAAGTTGTGAAGCTCAATTAAAAGGAATTGATCTCGCAAGATCTATAGACGGTTTTATAGATTCTAATTCTACTATTTGTCAAGGAAAAGTACTAAATATTTCAAAAGAAACAGGAATAACGCTAACTACTATCTCAGAAATTATTAATAAAGCGGATTTATTGATGTTATGGGGGGCAAATGCAGCAGAATCAATACCTCGCCTGTTAAATAAGGTCCTTTTTTCACGTGGTAAGTTTAGAATGACTGGTCGAGAAATTAAAACTCTAATAGTGATAGATCCAGTCAAAACAGCTTCTTTTGGAGTAATGGGAGTACGAGATGTAGCACTTCAGATTGAACCAGGAAAAGATGTTGATTTAATTCATGTTTTAAAAGAAGAATGTTGTGCAGCAAATGGTATTCCATCCAATGGTGTTGCGGGTATAGATAAAGATGATTTAAAAAGATTATTACTCCATTTAACTGGTGCTGAAAATGGAGTAATCATTATTGGTCAAGGAATTTTAAGTTCCCAAAGTAGTCCTAATGTAATTAAAGAGTTACTTGAATTAGTGCAATTAATAAATATTAAGCAAAAAAAAGGGCGCATCTCTATCATGATGTTAGGTGGTCATTATAACATGGCAGGTTTTGATCATGTTGCGCTTTCAGTATGTGGTAAAAACCATAGCTTACAATTTTTAAATAATCAATTAATTGAATCAAAAGAAACAATAGTCTCAAAAATTGAAAATGAAGATTTTGATTGTTCTATAATTGTAGGAACGGATCCCATTTCGCATTTACCTTGGCAATTAAGTAAAAAATTGATGGCAAAACCTTTAATCCTAATCGATAATAAACAATCCGCAACCTCGTACGTGGCAGATATAGTAATTCCTTCAGCAATCACAGGAATTGAAAGTGGAGGATTAGCTTATCGTTTGGATCATATCCCAATTGAATTAAAAAAAATCATAAAACCACCAAACGACATTCTTTCTGATGAAGAAATACTAACTAAAATTATGAATGGATATAAGGAGGGTAGATAAAATAGAAATGATAGTAAATACAGTTAGAATAATGGATTACGATCAAGCAAAGGAGTATTCTTTTGGAGATGATAACTCTCTTACAGAACATTTGGCGATTGGATTATTAAATCCAGAAGATTTTAAAGATCTTAATTTAACTGCAAATGCAAATTTAAAAATAAGTAACAAGTATGGTAGTGTTATTATAAAGCCAATTCAAGATAAAAATGTTCCTTTAGGAATTATTAATATGCCAGTCTCCATTTGGGCTAATCAAATTACCGGACTCGAGAATAGTGAAATAGTATATAAAAATTTAAGTGTAAATGTGGAAGTAACTACAGACTCAGTAAAGAACGTAAAAAGTCTATTAAATATAATTTAAACAAAATAGATGAGGGGATTATTAGAATTGAATAAATTAATTATCAAAAATGGTTTAGTGTTTGATCCCATCAACGATATTGATGGAGAAACAAAAGATATTTTAATTGAGTCTGGTAAAATAGTAGAAAAATTTAGTAGTGAAAATAATGTTAAAGAGATAAATGCGAAGAATAATACAGTTATCCCCGCAGCTCTAGATATCCATACACATATAGCATCTCAACAAACTAATTGGGCGCGATTATTAGGGTCAAATAACAAAAAATTCCAAGAGAATTGGGAAGGCCTAACACTAAAAAACATTGCAAAAAATTATATTTCTAATGGATACACATTTATACTTGAAGCTAATGTGTTTCCATCTTTAGCGAAAGAAACTATTTTTAATTTTAAACAAATACCTGTACTTGATAAGGCAATGTTATTAAATGTAAGTAATCTATGGCCTTTAGAACTAGAATTTCAAAGAAAAAAAATTGATGAGATGGCAATATTTCTATCAGACCTTCTATCGAAAACATATGGTTTTGGTTTCAAAGTCTATAATCCATTCGAAAATGAAACATGGAATTTTAAGGAACTAAGAGATAATTTAACACAACAAGGGCGATTATACAATTTTTCAACAATGGATGTGTATGAAAACCTTCTTAGATGCAATGAAAAACTTGGAATGCCACATTCTCTTCATGCTCATATTGAAGGCTATGAAAATACAACCGGTAAAAATAATCTCTTTGTTATTTTGGAAAAGATTAAGTCATTAAATTTAACTCCCAATCAACATATGGGAAGAGATCACATTTTTCATATTGCTCATGCTAATACATATAACTATGATGGGGATAATGAGAATTTAATTAATTTTTTAAATGAGAATCAAGATTTTTATGTTGATCTTGCATTTCTAAGCTTCAATCCAATAAATCCATTAATAACTTCAGACAGAAGACTTATACATTCGATGTTAACATCTGATATAATCGACAATCCGCATAAATTAATTAGTTCAGCTATAGAATTTGAAGGAGATTATTTTATTTCAATGAGAAATTTTAACAAAGATAATTATATTATTTGTAACTTATGGGCTAATGCTATCGATTTAGCATTAAATATTAAAAATAAATTTCAAGTTAGTTTTTCTTTAAATTTTCCTAATTATGCTAATGTTTCTGATATTCCTGAAATTGTGACATGGTTAACAAGTAAGGAAGCTCGCGATAATTTCATGAAAGATATGAGTAAGGATTTCCTTAATAACCATCCTTTAACTAATGACGATAAAGAACTAAAATTTTCAGAATTAATATGGTTAACAAGAACAAGTCCCGCAAAATCCTTAGGTTTATCAAAGATCAAAGGAAATCTCGGTTTAGATGCAGATGGCGATCTAAATATCTTAGATACGAATATTAATGAAATAGATCTCTCTAAAGACTATGGCAAATTAAGGAATGCATTACAAAATATTGAATATGTTCTAAAATCAGGAGTAATTGTTAAAAAACAAAATGAATTCAATTTCAGTCATAATGGCTCAATTTTCTGGTCTAACGGAAAAGTTGACGTAAAAGAAAAAGATTTTATTATGTCTAAAAAAAAGGAATTTTACCAAAAGTATTCCTCTCTTTTTTATGATTCTTACAAAGTTTCGGTTGATAAGAATCTATTGAGAAGAGTTGATTAAATTTAATTTTATCTTTCTATTTAAAAAGATTTATTTAAGTGAACTCGATTACGTTTATACCATATAAAAGTAAATAATTTATTTCACAGCTTCCGGGATTAGTACGATAAAGTTACTTCCTTTTGAGTAATTTCCTTTAACTTTATCCTCAACCCAGATTTTTCCTTTATAATTTTCTATAATTTTTTTCACGAGGGTTAATCCAAATCCCATTCCCCTTGAACCTTTTTCTTTATTGAATCTTTTTATAAAAATTTTTTGTTTTATTTCATCAGAAATCCCAATACCATTATCTCTGAATTCAAATTTAATGAATTTTATATTTTTCTTTATTTCTTTGGAAATTTTTATGAGAATCTCTACTTTGGGTTCATTATTATAAGTTAATGCATTGATTAACAAATTTTCAAAAACATCAATTAACAGATCATTAACTGGGACGAAAATATCATCTTGAAATGAATCTATAGCAATATCGATATCTTTTACTTTCTTGTTAACTAAGATAAAATTTATCGCATCTTTTAGAACATCGATTGCATTGATAACTTTAATAGAACTTTCTTCATTGTCTAAAGAAGACAATTTTTGGACATTTCTAACCATTTTTGCCCCTCTTGCGAGTTGATTTTTAATTATTTCATAATACTCTTTAATCTCACTCTCGCTTTCTTGCTCATTTAAGTAGTTTTCACTAAGTTCTATTGCGATACTTATATTAGTTAGTATGTTATTGATATCATGACAGAATAAATCTTTATAAAGTTCAGCTCGATCGTATGCTTCACGAAACTTCTTCTCTGATTGTTTTAATTTCTTTTCTGCTTCTTTTTTCTTAGTAATATCTCGAGTAAATCCATAAAAACCAACTTTTCTTCCACTAGAGTTACATCTTAAGTAAAAAGATCCTTCAAAAGTACGTATCTTCCCATCACTTCTTATAACTTGACTTTCAAAAATCCCTCTTGGAAGATTAGTCTTGTATAAATTATTAAAGATTTCAAATACTTCTTTTGTTGTATCTTTATCTAAATTAGTGGTATAACTCCTTCCTAATAGTTCTTCTCTAGGAATTCCTAAGTATCTACAAATATAATCGTTGACATAAGTATAATTTCCTTGTAGATCTACTTCAAAGTATCCGTCCTCAATATTCTCAATAATTTCTCTGTACCTTTCATCAGATTCCATAAAAGTTCCTTAACCCTCTTTCATTTGAGTTATGTATCTAAACAATAACACTAGTATGGTTTGAACTGTATCAGATTTATAAATATGTATTTTTAATTATAAGAAAATTCAATAGCTAATACTAAAAAGATATTTAAAAAATTTAATTTTATGCTAATAATTTTATTTATGTTTTAATGCGTAGCACAAAAAGAGAAATTAGTATTTTAAAACATCAATTGTTTTCTTTAATCGCTAATTTTTTAAAGTTAACAGGATTTAGTAAGATAATATCTTTATTTACACACTTCCTTCTTATTAATAGGTTAAATCCCTCTAGTTTATTAAGATATTTAGTAATTGTATTATAGTGCATAGGCAACGCCTTAATAATTTGATACTTAGTACAACCTTTTTCATTTTTCTTCAGAAATTCAATAATTCTCATACATTTATCCTTAAAAATCGTATGGAAGATTATATCATTTTTTGAACTCATTGAGAATAAAAAATAGCTGACTTGATTCCCGAAATTTTGTTCCCTGATTAAATGAAATTTTTTCAACATTGATAGATGCCAATTAACTACATAGGGAGTTATTTTAAGTTTTTTCGATATTATATTCTTATAAACTCCAGGATTTTGTTTAATTAAATTAAAAATCTGATTTCTATTTGAATTAAGTAATACAGATTTTCTTGTTAATTTTGATCCTTCGACAATTATATTCTTTTTAATGAGAGAATCAACTACTACTTTTATTCCATTATAATTTAAATTACCATTGATCTTATATCTTGATTTAATGTACAATGCTGCCTTTTCTCTGCTGAATACCCGATTAGAGTTAAGAAATTCTTGAATTACTTCAAAGATTTTCCTTTCAACATCTGTTAACTTAACTCCTTCTATTTCTCGAGGCATACATTCATGTGGTGCTTCCTCTATTGAAAAATTAGTGAATAGTTCAAATAATTTTAAAGAAAAAATTGAACCAGAAATAATTATAAAAATGAAAGTTTTGTAGTTTCCCGAAAGCTCCTTAAAGTGACAATTAAAATCACTCTTTGGAACGTCTTTAACAGAGGGAGTCCAAATTAATTCATAATGAGTATTTAAAGAGTAAATATTTTCAAAATGAAAATCATTAGTATTATAATCTGCTTTTTCATTTTCAATATTTTCAATTTCAAGTGATTTAATATAATTGAGAATTGATATAAAAGTTAAAATTATTAATAATAAAATTATGAGATTAACACTCGATCTTTTCTTCATATTCGCTTCAATCTTTTGAAATTAATACAATTGGGTTTTTTTAATTAAAATTTCGACCTTATTGTTTTATAAATTTATTCAAAAAAATTCTTTTTTGTCAAAAAAACCAATAAAGATCTAAATAATTTTCATTCTTTAGTGACATTTTAATCCTCTTTTATATAAAATCATCAATCCAAAAAGTGAATATATTCGTTTTTTATCTTGGTTCATTTAAATAAAACAGGAATAATAAGCTCATTATATATATCCGAAATTTAAATCAACTTAAAAATTCTCAAAACGAAATTTATATTGCGAGATCAAGAAATATCTGGTTCTGAAACAGTTTTAGAAAAAATTAAAAGAAAAACGCCATGGATTTTTGGAAATAAATTAAGAAAACCGAAAATAATTTTTCCCAAAATCAAATTTCGAAGATTATCTCTTCCAATGCCATCTAGAGCATTAAGCATTATTGCTTTATACATAATTCTATTTATTCTTCAAACAGGGATAGTATATTTGATTGTTAGAAAACCCCCCGCGTTTGGTGTAGATGGTAAAAATAAACCAATATTCATAATTCCTGAAAATATTCATGATGCTTTTATTATTGAAAGCATTGTAGCTTCAATTTTGTTGCTTTTAAGTTCTTTTGGGTTTATAATTCTTTACTACGCATCAAAATATGTCTATAATAAAAAATTTGCAGACTGGATTTTAGTAGTTGGAATTTTAATTATAATTATTACATTTTTTTTACTCCAATTTATACTGGATATAAAAACACCTAAGCCGATTGAGTAACATATCTTATTTGGAGAGCTTCAATTTCTCAATATAATAATTGATTAAATACTTTATTTTGGATATCCAATTATAACTGATTGTATACACAAATGTATATAAAGAATATTTCCTTAATGTTTAAAAGGTAATTCAAGTTGAAAAAATAGGGTTGGAATTATAAATAGCAGAAGGAAGTATTTTATTTCTCGCATTATTATCATAGTAATAGTTTCGGAAGTAGTAACCGGTTTTATTCTTATGCCTTCTTCTATAATGAATTCAGGCATTAAGATAATTCCAATTCCGATTGATTGGGTAAAGACTTGGGGTGGAAATAATCAAGAAATAATGTTTGATATGACTATAGATTCTTCGGGCGATTTTTTTATCGCTGGTGAAATATGGAGTTATGGTGAAACCTTTAATGATATATTTATAGTTAAGATAAATGAAACTTTTAGCTATAACGCTACGTGGGGAGATGTAATGCAGCAAGAATTTGGTGGAATGGTTTTAGATTCAGATGAAAACATATTCATCACGGGTTCTAGTACAGGCTATTTACCCGGGGTAAAAGACGTGTTTTTGTTAAAATATAAAAATAATCTTACATTAGAATGGTCTACTATATGGAGCGGGACGGGATTGGATTCTAGCAGCGGAATAACCGTTGATTCCCTAGATAATATATACATTTCTGGAATGACGAATTATCCTAATTGTGATGTTTTTCTTGTAAAATACAATAACTCTGGATCTCTACAATGGAACCGTACTTGGAGTACTGAATCTAACAATACATCTGAAGAAGTTTTATCATTAGTAATTGATTCTATGGATCAGATTTTTCTTGGTATAAATACAAATATCACTGGATCAGAGTGGTTTTTATTGAAATATGATTCTTCGGGTAATTTGTTATTAAATACCTCATATAGTAAATATGTACCAATAGAGCAATTAGTTTTAGATTCTTCTGATAATTTGTATGCTCTTGGATCCTACAATGGCACTTATCTTACAAAATTTGATAATGTTGGCAATCTAGAATGGAATCTAACATGTATACAAAATGTTTTGAGAGGTACTGAAGTTTTAGCTGTAGATCCTTCTGATAAAGTTTTTGTTATAGGGAATGAACTTATTAATACATCAGCAATTATTTATGGGTATAACATGACTGATTACGATACTTATTTGATGAATTTCAACAACACTGGGAATTTAAACTGGAATCGTACAATATCAATGACAAATAATTTATATCCTGAAATATTAACATTTGATTCCTTGGGAAATATCTATTTTGGAGGATCGCTTGAGATGATCGCACCTGGCAGTTTAAGTTATTCTATAAAAGTCTTTGATTATTTAGGGAATTATATAAGGGATGAAGGCGGTGGTTGTACAAAAGGGGATAGTTATTGTAAAGGAATATACGCAGAATCACCAATAAATTTTGTTGCTGCTATAAATTCACCTTGTTATGGAGAAGGAGATTATGATATCAGGGTAGTCAATTATACTGCTGAATCAGATGTTAGTCATTGTCCCACCGATCCTAATCCTTGGCTTCTTGGAATACTTCAAATAGGAATAAGTACTTGTTTCATAATTATTGGAATTACTTATTTAGTAATAAAAGAGAAAAGAAAAATGGTTCAGAGAACAAAATTGTCAAATTTAGATAAATAAGATTTAATAATTCAATCCTTTTAATAGTTGAACTGTTGTAAACATATTTTTACCACCTTTTCTCAGATAATCCATTGCTTCTTCAATTCCTTCGACTGTTAAATCAAACATCGGTATTATACTTGATATAATTTTCCGTGTCCAAGGTGCCCAATCAGGTCTAATGAGTTCTGGATTTAACCAGACTACATTATTTTTAAAATGATTCGCAAGCTCTTTAATATAGTAAATTCCGGGTAATTCATTTCGATGATAATAGTAAATAGAACCATATTTTTCTGTCAGTTCCCAACTTGCCATTGCAGCATCACCAACAACTACAATTTTATATTTTTTATCATACTTTTTTAAAAATTCATTGAATTCAATTGCTTCTTCTGGATTTCTTCTTGCATTGAGATAAAGACTCTCATAAAGACAATTATGGAAGTAAAAATATTTAAATGTACGCCAGTGTGACATATTATTTGCCGCAGAAAAGAGCAGATTGACAAGGTGCGCGTATGGTGTCATACTTCCACCAACGTCCATTAATAATACTAATCTCACATTGTTTTTCCTTTTTTTATCAAACACGAGTTCTATGTCTCCATAGTTTTTAGCAGTCTTGTCTATAGTCTTATCTAAATCGAGTTCATCTCTTTTTCCAATTTCTTCGAGTTTTTTTAGACGCTTTAGTGCAACCTTTATTTGTCTTGTATCGAGTACGATATCTTTCCGATAATCTTTAAAGATTCTTTTCTGAGCGATTTGCATTGCCATACGCATCCCTGAAGAGCCGCCGATTCTCATACCCATTGGATTTTGACCTCCATGACCGAAAGGAGATGCTCCTTGAGTACCAATCCAGCGATTCCCTCCATGATGTTCTTCATCTTGTTTTTGCATTAACTCTTCGAAGTGTTTTTGCATTTCTTCGAGATCAAAGAATTGGCTAATCATTTCTTGGAAATTACCCTGTATTTCAGACATATCAAAGTTTTTTTCTAACCACTTCCAAATTTCGTCTTTTATTTCATTTGGAGCGTTAATTAAGAGTTTATCTCCAAATTCAGTACTAAATTTTTTCAATAGTTCTTCTAAGAATTCTTCAAGATTATCTATATTGATGTATTCTTGGTATTCTCTTAGTAGGAGTTGTAGCCCTTCTATAAGTTCAGGGAGAGTAATATCTTTATTGAGCCAATCCCAAATTTCTTGTTTAATATCTTCAGGGAATTGCATCATAGCTTCTTTGAAAAAGTTCGCAAAAGCAATGTCATATATATCAAAGTGGTGTTCATTCTTGCACAATATTGAACGGGATGTATAGTAAAACTCGAGCATATTATGGATAAGCCCTTTATTAAGTGCTTCCATTAAGGTCATATATTCGGTGATACTAACAGGTAAACGCTCTTTTAGGTAATAGAAATATTCAACAAACATTTATTAGAATTTTCAAATCTATTCTTTATTAATGATATAAAATAAAACATCTAATATAGTTTTATACTATAATTCATAGGAGTAGGATAATTCTTTAAAAATTAACTTTACTTCAGGATAAATTATAATAAAGTCTAAGTTTAAATTCCCGTTTTTAATTCTTTATTATTCCTACCAAGATAATTTTATATAAAATATGGTTATATTATAGTTTATGACTGAAATAAATTACTACGATATAGTAAGGCAAAAACTAGTTTTAGGTCCTTTAACTGCACCAAAACATAGAAAAGTAATTAAATTGTTGAAAGTTTTTTGGAATGAAGAAGAAATTAGGCTTCTCTCTCATTTTGATAGTGCTGATAAGTGGAATTCATTAAAGCAGCTAATAGAAAGATCAGGATTACCAAAGGATAAGATTAAAAAATTATTAGAAAGATCCATAGATATTGGAACATTATCAAAAAAAGGATTAAAATATTGTCTTGATCCTATAATTCCGGGAATTTTTGAAAGATACTTTCAAAAAAGCAAGGACACAGTGGAAAACTTGAAAAAAGCGGCTAAATTATATAGAGATCTTATGAAAGAAATTATGCCTCAACGTAATCAGTTGAATGATAAAGATTGGAATTTATTTAGACCTGTTCTTCCATTAGATGCTGAAGAAAAATTGATTGAAATAAACAAAGATTTTGATGTTCATTCACAAGTATTACCGTATGAATTAGTAAAAAACCTTATAGACAACAATAACCAGTTTGCTGTAATAACATGTCAATGTCGTTTGATAGGGGAACTCTCAGGAGAACCATGTGAAGTTGCGCCTGCTGAAATGGGTTGTTTTATAGTGGGGGCTGCTGCTCCTATGATGGTGTCTGAAAACCTTCGTGGTGCAAGATTACTAAATAAAGAAGAAGCTATTGAATTCATTAAAGAAACTGAAAAAAGAGGTTTGGTACATAATACTATTTTTGATACAGGTTATGAATCTTCTTTATTTATCTGTAATTGTTGTAGTTGCCATTGTGGAGCTTTATATCCAGCGAAAATATTTCATGAAAAAGGTGCAATTCCCTCAAATTTCTCACCAAAATTCAATATTGAACTCTGTAATAAATGTGAGACTTGTATGAGAAAATGCCCTAATGATGCAATTTATCATAAATTTCCAATTGAAACTGATCCTATTGAAAGAATGATATTAAGAGAAGAACTTTGTATTGGATGTGGTATTTGTGCCGCAAATTGCCCAAATGAAGCTATAAAAATGATTAAAGTGCGAGATAATATCCCACCAAAAAAAAATATGATTGGAAATAAAACCTTCTTAGAGCTAATATAATAAAAATTATTACATATTTAATTTTTTATTTTTTATCTTACAATTCTAAAAATACCAATAATTTTAAAACCATTGAGTTGCATCTACTTCT
>CAYNEU010000717.1:0-5905 GCA_964396275.1 uncultured archaeon
GAGGAATAGCAGGAATTCAGGCATCCTTAGATTTAGCTGAAAGAGGAATAAAAGTCGAATTGATTGAGAAAAATGCCTGTATAGGAGGAAGAATGGCTCAACTAGATAAAACATTTCCTACTAATGACTGTTCTATATGCATTTTAGCTCCGAAACTTGCTGAATGTTCACGTAATCCAAATATTACGTTACATACATTAACAGAAGTAAAAAAACTATCTGGTAATGTGGGAAATTTTGAAGTTAGAGTGTTAAAGAAAGCTAGATTTGTAAAAGAAGATAGATGTATAAATTGTGGTGCATGTGTAGAAAAATGCCCAATGAGGGTAAATGATGAGTTTGATATGAATTTAAGGAAACGCAAAGCAATTTATATCGATTACGTTCAAGGAGTACCTTCGATTATGGCAATTGACAAGGATATTTGTCTTTTTTTCACAAAAGGGACTTGTAAAATTTGTGAAAGTGTGTGTGAAAGAGAAGCTATAGATTTTGATCAAAAAGATAAAGAAGTTGTACTCTTTGTAGGGTCAATAATAATTGCAACTGGATATGATATGTTTGATGCGTCTTTAATACCTCGTTTAGGATATGGCAGGATTCATAATGTTGTAACGGGATTAGAATTCGAAAGATTAATTTGCGCTTCAGGGCCTTTAGGTGGACATTTAGTTAGACCATCAGATAAGAAAGAGCCTAAAAAATTAGCATTTATTAATTGTGTAGGATCTCGAGATGTTAAATATAATCCTTATTGTTCTTCATGTTGTTGCATGTATACAACAAAAGAAGCTATGATTGCCTATGAACATGATAATGGACTTAAATCCACTATTTTTTATATAGATCTTAGAGCTCCAGGGAAAGATTTTCAAAAATACATTAAAAGAGGAAATAGAGATTACAATGTTAATTACGTTAAGGCAAAAATTACTAAAATTATTGAAGATACGGAGAAAAACCCAATTGTCATTTATGAAGATATAACTACGTTTAAAATCAAACAAGAAACTTTTGATATAGTCATATTAGCAAACAGTATGGTTCCTAAGAGAGATTCGGAAGAATTAGCAAAAACTATAGGAGTCGAGCTTGACCAGTACAATTTCTTTAAGGGGGAAACTTATCATCCTCAATTATCTTCAAAAAAAGGTATTTTTCTATGCGGAGCATGTAGGGAACCCATGGATATCCCAACATCTGTTCTAGATGCAAGTAGTGCTGCAGCAAGAGCAGCTGAAATAATAATTGTGAGGTAATTTTGATGGAAGATATAAAAATTGGAGTATTTGTCTGTCATTGTGGTACAAATATAGGAGGAGTATTAGATATTGCTAGCATAACAGAATATGCAAAGACATTACCAAATGTAATTTATGCCGCAGACAATATTTATACATGTTCCGAAGTTGGGTTATCAGAGATTAGAGATAAAATAAAAGAATTTAATTTGAATAGAGTCATTGTTGCTTCTTGTACTCCTCGAACTCATGAATCTTTATTCAGAAATACATGTCAAGAAGCAGGTTTAAATCCTTATTTATTTGAAATGGTAAATATTCGAGACCAAGACTCTTGGGTTCATATGAAAGAACCAGAAAAAGGCACCAAAAAAGCAAAAGATTTAATTCGAATGGGGGTAAGTAAAGCAACTTTGTTAAAACCTTTAGAAACAGTAAAAGTTGAGATTAATCCATCTGCTTTAATAATTGGTGGTGGCATTTCTGGTATGCATGCTGCTCTAAATTTAGCAAACCAGGGATTTCAAACAACTATTATAGAAAAAGAATCGGAATTAGGAGGGAATTTAAGATTATTAAATAAGTTGTATCCCATTCAGGTGGATGCTTCAAAATTATTAGAAATAATCTATATGGTAGAAAGTCATAGAAATATAAATGTTGTAACCTCAAGTATTCCCGTTAAAGTTGAGGGATTTATAGGAAATTTCGAAACAACTATTAAAAAAAATAAACAAATTTCTAAAATAAAAACTGGAATCATAATTGTAGCAACTGGTGCTAAAGTTCTGGTTCCTAAAGGTCTTTTTGGTTATAATGGAAAAACTATTATCTCTCAATTAGACTTAGAACAGTTATTAAAAGAGAATAATGTAAATGCCCAAAATATTATAATGATTCAATGTGTAGGAGCACGAAACGATGAAAGACCATATTGTTCAAATATTTGCTGTATGACCGCTTTAAAAAATGCTATGCTCATTAAAGAAATTAATCCTAATGCAAATATAACAATATTATTCAGAGATATTCAGACGCAAGGAACAACTTATGAGGATTACTATAGAAAAGCGAGAGAAAAGGCAATTTTATTTATAAAATACTCACCTGAAAAACCGCCATTAGTAAAAGATAGTGTTCTTGAAGTTTATAATGTATTAAGAAATCAAGTAATCAATATACCTTATGATCTTGTTGTGTTATCTACACCTCTTATAGCTCATGAGGATTCGACTAAGCTTGCAAAAATGTTAAAAATTCCTCAGCAATATAATAAATTTTTTTTAGAAGCTCATGTTAAATTGAGACCTTCTGATTTTGCTACAGATGGAATATTTATATGTGGTTCAGCACATTGGCCTGCTGATGTACGTGAAAGTATCTCTCAAGCATATGCAGCAGCATCGAGAGCAAGCCGAGTTTTATCAAAGGATTATCTAGAAGTTGAGGGTGCTACAGCTGAAGTTGATAAAGAGATATGCATAAAATGTAAAATCTGCATAAGAATTTGTCCATTTTCAGCAATATCTAAAAATGAAGTGGGCGAAATTGAAGTAAACAAAGTACTTTGTAAGGCATGTGGTGTTTGTGGAGCAAGCTGTCCTGTAGGAGCAATAACAATTCTTCATTTCACAGATGAACAAATAATATCTGAAATATTTTCATGTGGAGGTGGAAATTAATTGAATTATGAACCTCAAATATTAGGTTTCTTATGTAATTGGTGCTCCTATGCTGGTGCAGATCTAGCGGGAGTGAGTCGAATCCAATATGCTCCCAATCTTAGAGTAATTAGAGTAATGTGTAGTGGAAGGGTAGATCCTGTTTTTATTCTTGAGGGTTTCTTAAGAGGTATTGATGGTATTCTTGTTTTGGGTTGCCATCTTGGAGATTGTCATTATATTAGTGGGAACTATGAAGCAGAGATAAAAATAGAAGTGCTAAATAAATTATTAGGATTCATTGGATTCTCAGAAAGATTAATATTAGATTGGGTTTCTGCTTCAGAGGGAAATAGATTTGCTCAAGTAGTTAATGAATTTACTGAAAAAATTCGTAATTTAGGACCTTCCCCTATAAAAGATAAGAAATCTAAAGCACAAATAACCGATGATCTTAATGCGATCAAATCAGCATTATCAGATATAAGACTAAGAGTGTTAATAGGAAGGAAAAGGGCTATTACAACAGAGGGAAACGTATATGATGAGGTGATTCCTGAAGAGGAGTTCGATAAAGTTTTAGATCAAGCAATTTACGATGAGTATATTCGCAATAAAATTTTATTAAAAATAAAAAAGAAAAGTAAATCTGTTCCTGAAATTTCAAAAGAAATCAGTGTTGAGCCAAATAAACTATTAGAACATATAATATGCCTTAAATCAAGAGGTTTAGTTGATTTTGATAAAATTATTGACATATATCCAAAATTCATATCAATTAAGGAGGAATAAAAATGGGAAAAGTAGGTGCCGTTTTAGTCATTGGAGGGGGTATAGGGGGTATTCAAGCATCTATGGATTTAGCTGATTCTGGTTATAAAGTCTATTTAATTGAATCATCAATGAGCATTGGTGGAGTTATGTCTCAGTTAGACAAGACTTTTCCTACTAATGATTGTTCAATCTGCATACTTGCTCCAAAACTAGTCGCTGCCGGACGCCATGAGAATATAAATATTCTAATAAATGCCTCTGTTGAGAAAGTAGAAGGAGAAGCAGGAAATTTTACAGCCCATATTAAGCAGAAATCATTATTTTTAGATCAGAATAAATGTACAGGGTGTGGTTTATGCGCTCGTGTTTGTCCAGTAGAAGCAATTGATGTATTCAATGAAGGGCTTTCAACAAGATCAGCAATATCTGTAAAATTTCCTCAAGCAGTACCTTTAGTTTATTCTATAGATAAAAATAAGTGTATAGGATGTGGAGTTTGTGAAGGTAGATGTGAAGCAAATGCCATAGATTACACTCTTGAGGATAAAAATATTACAATTAATGTTGGAGCAATTATTTTAGCTGTTGGATTTGATGAGTTTGATCCAACACCTCTTAGAAATTATGGGTATGGGAAATATTTCAATGTTGTCACTAGCACTCAATTTGAACGAATTCTAAGTGCTAGTGGTCCATTTTCTGGGACGATAATCAGACCTTCTGATGGATTAATTCCAAGAAAAATTGCATTTTTGCAATGTATTGGTTCAAGAGATCGACATATTGGAATAGAATATTGTTCCTCTGTGTGTTGTATGTATACTACTAAAGAAGCAGTAATTGCAAAGGAGCATATGGAACTTGTTCAACCGACAATATTTTCGATGGATATTAGGGCTTGTGGAAAAGATTTTGATAAATATATTGAACGAGCTAAAAATGAATATGGTATAAGGTATATTCGAAGCAGAATATCGACGATCAAAGAGGTTTCAGATACTAAAGATCTTATTTTACAATATGAAACTGAAAATGGAAAAATTATAAAAGAAACTTTTAATTTAGTCATACTCTCAGTTGGAGCAAAACCTCACCATAGTGCTCTAGATTTGACGAAAAAGCTAAATATAAAATTAAATGAGTTTGGTTTCTGTAAAACTGATCCCTTTTCTCCCATCCAGACTTCTAGAAAGGGAATATACGTATGTGGAATGTTTTCAGAGCCAAAGGATATTCCAGAAACTGTTGTTGAAGCTAGTGCAGCCGCAGGGGCTGTAAATGTTCTTTTATCTAATGTAAGAAATACCTTAGTTAGAGAAAAAGAACTTCCTGAAGAATTGGATATAAGTAGTGAGCCTCCACGAATTGGTGTTTTTATTTGTCATTGTGGTATTAATATTGGAGGGGTAGTAAACGTTCCTGAAGTTGTCGAATATGCTGTTACCTTACCTGATGTAGTATATGCTGAAAGAAATTTATATACATGCTCAGCAGACACTCAAACAAGTATTAAAGAGAAAATCAAAGAATATAATATAAATAGAGTAATTGTGGCATCATGCACACCTAGAACACACGAACCATTGTTCCAAGCGACTATTAGAGAAGCAGGTTTAAACAAATATTTATTTGATTTGGCAAATATTAGGGATCAATGTTCTTGGGTGCATATGCATGAACCTGAAGCCGCAACTGAAAAGGCTAAAGACTTAGTAAGAATGTCTGTTGCTAAAGTTCGAAATTTAATTCCTTTAGAAGAACAAAAGGTTGAAGTTACTCATAAGGGTATGATAATAGGAGCGGGTGTTGCTGGAATGACTGCAGCATTAAATTTAGCTGAACAAGGATATGAAGTATTTCTCGTAGAGAAAAGTAATAGACTAGGTGGCTACTCAAATAACATTTTTATGACTTTAGAGAGCGATGATGTTCAAATATTTATAAAAGAATTAATTGAAAAAATTACAAATCATAAATTGATAAATATTTTTCTAGACGCTCAGATTACGTCTATTAGCGGATATCTTGGCAATTTTACTACTAATATTATTTATAGCAAAGAAAAAATACAAACAAATTTTAATCATGGGGTTATTATTGTAGCTACTGGAGCAAAAGAATATCAGCCAAAAGATAATGAATTTTTGTTTGGACAAGATGATAGAATTATAATTCAATCAGAACTTGAAAAAATTCTCTTTTCCGATGAAAAAAAAATAAAAAGCATAA
>CAYNEU010000718.1:0-14282 GCA_964396275.1 uncultured archaeon
ATATTTTAAACCAATATAACATCAATAAGATAAATTTTTTCTTTTTTTTAATTTATATTGCTCAAGCTCTATAATAGGTAAATTAAAGATAGGATAAAGGGAAACTAAATTATTTTATATATTATTTGCTATTTTATAAGCTCTATGGACTGCTTCTAGGACAGTTTCTGGTTTCCTCGCATCTCCGATTTTTTCTACTTTTATATTTTCAAGTTGTCTTATTTCTTTATAAAGTGCATTATTAGGTTCTACTCCAGTAGCATAATATACAATATCAATATCATTTATAACTTGTTCATTATCAGCAGTGTCAAGATAACTTACATAATTTTCTCCGATTTCTTTCACCTTAACACCAGTATAAAATTTAACTCCTAAAGCATCACATTTATCAAGAAGAACCCACTTAGTTGTTTTTCCTAGAGCCGACCCTAACTTTGGTAGTTGTTCCAATATAGTTATTTTATTTCTTCCTGCATGTAACATGTTTAAAGCTGTTTTTGGCTCTAAGGCTTTGTAGAATGTAAGAAAATCAAATGCTTCAAGACTTAAGGAACCATATTTTGCTAAATAAATTGCAAGTTCAATTCCGGATGCACCTCCACCAATTATAACGTTATTTTTACCAATAGGAGCATCATTACTAAATACATCGTTTGCCCAATAAACATTTTCTCTATCTATTCCTGGAATTGATGGTTTAATTGGTTTTGATCCTGTTGCTAGAAGAACTACATCTGGATTGAATTCTTTAACTTTCTTAAAAGTAACTTCTTGTTCGAGATGTAAGTTAATCCCATATTTTTGAATCCAATAGGAATAATTATCAATCATTCTCTTAAACTCATTTCTTCCAGGAGGTATCCAAATAATGTTTAATAATCCTCCAATTTTATCATCTTTTTCAAAAATGTGAACTTCATGACCTCTCAATCCAGCAACTCGAGCAGCTTCTAATCCTCCGGGACCAGAACCAACCACCATTACTCTCTTTCTTTCTTTAAGTGGATTTATTTCAGTTTTAGCTTCATTTCCAGCTCGTGCATTTCTCAGACAAGATATAGGAACCATTTTAAAAATAGCATCAAAACATCCTTGATTGCATCCTATACATGCCATTATATCTCGTAATTCACCTTTTTTAGCTTTTAATGGCAAATAAGGATCAGCTACCAATGCTCTACCCATACAAATGGCGTCTGCTTTTCTAGCCATTAACACTTCTTCAGCTAATTCAGGATTATTAATTCTATTGGAAGCAAAAACGGGAAGGGATACACGATTCCTAACATTTTCTGCCAAATAAGTATAACATCCTTCTGGAACATCCATAGTGGTTTGTGGAGTTTTAGTTTCATGCCAACCTCCAGTGACATTGAAATAATCTAAATATTTACCTAAATTTTCAGCAATTATGGCTTTTTCTTTATAAGTATTACTTTCTGGAACAAAATCATCTCCAGAAATTCTATATCCGATGGGAAAATCATCAACGCTTAATCTCATCAATTTAAGAGTTTCAATAGGAAATCTTAAACGATTTTCAAGACTCCCACCATATTCATCAGTTCGTATATTTGTTTTTGGAGATGTAAATTGACTAAATAAATACCCTGCATTAGCACATATTTCTACTGCGTCAAATCCTGCTTTTTTTGCTCGAAGAGCAGCATCGGCAAAAGCTTGCTGCTCTGTTTTTATATCTTCATAAGTCATTTCCCTCGGGGTAGTTTTACTGAAATTGCTATAAACGGCAGATGGTCCAATAGGGGCCATACCAATTATTTGTGGGAATGTGTATGCTCCACTATGATATAATTGACAGACAATCTTTACGTCATCTCTAGCTTTATGTATCGCATTTGTAAATTCTGTCAATTTCGGGATGTATTCATCATTTTCAATTGAAATCATCATAGGAACACCTTTAGCGTAAAGATCTATATAACACCCTCCTACAATTAACATTCCAGCTCCACCCTTTGCTCTTTCAACATAAAAATCTATTAACCTATTTGTTACAAAACCATTATTCGCAAGGTTGAGATTCAAAGCAGGCATGACGATACGATTGGAGATTGTCATATTTCTAATTTTAAAGGGCGTAAACAATTTAAAGAACTTCAATTTTAATCCTCAACTTAATATAATTTTTATGTAAGAAAAAGTGGTAATTTATTAAAATTTAATTAGAATAAGAAAAAAGGGATTTGTTTATTATACGATTTAGTAAAGATTTTTTATAGTTTAAATTATTTAACAAAAGCTATTGGCACTTTTTTGGATAAAGAGTGAAATAAATAGTTTTTTTATCAAAATAAAATTATATTACTCAAAAATTAAATTTTTGAAGAGAATAAAAATGAATGAAAACGCAGTGTTAATAGAGGAAAATGAAGATAAAACTATTACCACTATAAAATTGAATCGGTTAGATAAAAAAAATGCCATGAATTATGATTTAATGGTCGGCCTTCAAAAAGCAATTGATAAAGTTGAACGATCTGACGCTAGGGTTGTAATCATTACGGGAGGAGATGAATTTTTTAGCTCAGGTATAGATTTAAACTTTTTAACTGGTCAAGAAAAAGATCCTGAAGGTGTAATACCTGATTTACGAATTCCAAGGAATTTTAGATATTTTGCAAATACTTGGATTCACCCGATTTTTACAAAAATTGAAAAGATGGAAAAACCCGTAATAGCTAAAATAAACGGTTATTGTTATGGAATGGCATTTGAATTAGCTTTAGCATGTGATTTCCGATTTTGTACCAAATTAGCAGAATTTCATATGTTAGAATCAAAAATCGGTATGAATCCAGACGTGGGAGGTACAATCAGGTTAACAAGACTTGTGGGTATCCAAAATACTAAAGATATTGTTTTAACCGGACGTCAATTTGATGGAAATGAAGCTTTTAGACTTGGAGTTGTAAATCGGGTTGTGAAAGACCACGAAGAATTAGATTCAATTATTAAAATGTATTCTGATGAGCTAATGACTAGTGGACCTTTAGCAGTTGGACTTGCTAAAAAGTTAATAGATGATTGTTATGGTAAAGATACTGCTTTTGGTTTAGAGCTTGAAACATTAGTAAGTTCTCAATTACTTCAAACTAAAGATGCTGTAAATGCTGCTTTAGCCCGTTTAACAAAAACTAAACCAAAATGGCGCTGGAAATAAGTTTTTTTTAATTTATATAAAGTTCTTCTAAGCCCAGTTTTTTTAATCTTTCTTGATTAAGTTTTCCAGTTCCAAGATCCCATTGCCTATATTTGTAATATTCCTCTTTTAATTGCTGAAAGTTAGGTGATTTACCAGCACTCTCAGTTCCTTCTAATGGTTTAAGCAATATTTTAGGTAATTTATCATCTTTGGGAGTAATACCCATTTTTAAATTAAATAATCTTTTTATCATGAAGTTTCTTTCACCAATTATTTTGAGTTTTTCTATATCACAATCTAGTCCTATACATGTGCGAACTAATTCGGTAATTATTGAAGGTAAAGGATTAGCAAAAGTGCACATAAGTAGAGAACTATAGAGCGCGCGATAATCTTGCAACTTCGCACACATTGAAGCCATTTCTGAATCATCTTTATACCTTTCAACGGTTTTTATTCCAAATTCGTTTAGTGGAATTCCTAATGAAATTGTAAACATATCACAAGAATTATGGCAAGGTCCTCTAGGAGCAGCAACAGCATAAGCTATTGACATTCCAAAATTAGCTCTTAGATCATGATATGGAACTTCCATTCCATAAACAGTTGCTATTTCATCTTGAGGAATTTTGAATTCCTTTCCAACTGCATTTGATCCTTCAGCTAATAAATCCCCAATTCCTTCTCTTAATGATATTTTTTTGAGCATAACTAACGCAGGTTTAATATCACCCCATTTAGGGCTAAGACCATCGATTTTTTCAGAATTAATTTTACCATTATTATATAAATAGTATATAAATGCGATAGTACTACTGCTACTAATAGTATCAATTCCAAAATCATTACATAAAACATTTGCCCTTACGATAGATTCAAGATTATCATTTAATATCATTGAACCAAAACCTTCAAGAGCTTCTACTTCAGGAGCTTCAACTTCTCCTTTAGTCCTATATTCGCCTTCTCTTACAATTGCTTTTTTAGCACAACCAATTGGGCATGAAAAACAAGGATTTTTACCTATAATGGTTTTTTCCAAAGCAGACATTCCAGATATACTATATGCGCCTTCCCATTCTTCACCTAAAGTCCAATACTTCTTTGGTAATTCACCTGTCATGTTCCATAAGTCAATCCCCGCAGAAGTACCAATATCACCATACATCTTAGAAGTAAAGGCTTTATTTACATCATCTAGAGCTTTCTGAACTGAATGTTTGAAGTTTTCTAGGTCTGCTACTTCAAATTGTCTTTTTTTGCCCCGCACGGTTATAGCTTTTAATTTTTTTGATCCCATCACTGCACCCATTCCTGTTCTTCCAGCGGCTTTTTCTTCAGAAGCAATGATAGCATATTTAACTAAATTTTCACCTGCTTGTCCAATGCACGTTATCCTTGTCAAATTTGAGCCTGATTGTTCCTTTAAAAGTTTTGAAGTCTCTAATATCCCTTTTCCCCATAGAAATGTTGCATCCTTAATCTTACTGCCATCTTCAGTAATTTCAAGATAAACGGGTTTTTTTGAAGCACCTTTGAGAATAATTCCATCATACCCTGCTTTCTTAAGCTCAGGACCAAAATATCCCCCACAATTAGATTCTCCCCAAATTCCGGTATAAGGGGATTTCGCACATACAACAAACCTTCCACTAGTGGGAATAGTCGAACCACAGAATGGCCCTGTCATAAACATTAAAATATTATCTGGAGATAAAGGATCTGTATCTTTTTCGAGATAATCATAAAGATATCTACAACAATATCCAGCACCTCCAAGAAAATCTTTTGCGATCTCTTCATTAAGCAATTCTTCAGAAATTTCTTGCTTAGATAGATTAACTATTAATAATTTACCTGCAAACCCTTTCAGAGTTCCCATAATATAATTCCCCTTCTTAAATTATAATAATGGTTTTAAAAATCAATATCTTTTCCTTCGTAAGCATAATAATATATTTTTCTGTAATATTCGTCTGTAATTGATCTTGGGGTCATTACACTTGTAGCGTCTTGAAAACAACAAGCAACTAACAGATCAATATTATTTTCAAAATCTGTTCTTGAAACTCCTAAATCTTGTAATTTAGAGGGAAAATCAACCGTTTTTTGTAGTTCTTTGATTTTATCGACAGCTTTAAATGCTGCTTTTTTGTTATCATCATCCCATTTAGACCATCCCAGCTGTTTAGCAATTTTAGAATATATTTCTAAGGTATCATCATCTTTATCAGGATTATTCAGGCAAAATTGTGAGATATACGGAAGTAAAATTCCAACTGTTTTTCCATGATGTGTATGAAAGACAGCACCCCAACTATGACCCATACCATGACCAATATGAACTTGAGAATTGCTGAAAGCTAAACCAGCCATAGTAGCTGCTTGATGTAGGTAATCTCTTGCTTCCAAATTTTTCCCGTCTTTGTAGACAATTGGCAAATATTTAAAAATAAGCTCTACAGCTTTTAAGCCCATTGCATTTGAAAATTCATTCTTCCAATTAGACACCATACCTTCAATAGCATGAGATAAGGCATCAAAAGCCGTATCGACTGTTAAATTTGGAGACATACCTTTAGGAAAGATAGGATCCACTATAGCATACGTAGGAGTGATTCCCCTGTGAGCATAAATAAACTTTTTCCATATATCATCCTCAAGTCGAGAAATAATTGTTCCATTTGTTGCCTCTGAACCTGTTCCCGAAGTAGTTGGAATTGCAATAAATTTAGCTTTTTTACCAGTTTCATACAAATCAGATCTAAAAAGATGAATATCACCAATGTTCAATTCTGGAAATTCATATAAAACCCATGCTGTTTTCGCAGTATCTATAACAGATCCTCCACCTAAAGCTATAATTAGATCGGGAGAATAAAAATTACACTGTTCTCTCGCTTTTAAAACGCCTTGTTCCCTTGGATCAGGAATAACTTCATTAAATACTTGGAATTTTTTACCAAATTTTTCTAATTTTTCTGTTAATATTTTAAGATAACCTAATTCTTCAATATTTTTATCAGTAACAATATAACATTTATTACCCTTAATATTTTGAATAAAATCAAGGCTATCTTCTCCATAAATTATATTTGGACTGTAGAAATACCACATATTTTTCCCCTATAAAATTAGTATAAATATTTTGAATATACTCCTTAAATAAAACCTAATTTTCTTTGAAAAATCCATTCTGATAAAAAAAAAATTAAAATATTTTTATAAAAATTCAAATTCGAAGCGCCCAAGACTGTTCACAATTTCTAGAGCTGCTTTAGTATGACGCATTAATTTAGCCATGTCGCCTTCAAGTCTTAGTTTACCAGCCATTATAGCTCTTATTGGATCAATTTCTTTTTTCGTAACAGCTACAAAACTATCATAAGGTCCAGCCATGGTGTATTCTGTTTCTATTTCTTCACTTTCTGGTACAAGTCTAGTTCCTGTACATTCTCCGTGATATAATCCGATAAATACTCTTACTACGTGATCTAAATTACCACTAGGTTCGATAACAAGAAGCATATCCCCTTCCCAAGTAAGCGCTGATGGTTTGTAATCTGGATTTTCATTTATAGCCTTACCGAATGCTTCAACCCATTCTTCTGATAATATTTTCATTCTTATCACTTTTATGTTTCTTCATAATTTTTTAATTTATTAATTGTTAAAATTGAATTTAAGATTTCAATTTTTTTAAATTAGATTAAAGTTAAATCAATATGTACATCAGTTAAAGGGTATGAAACACAAGGATGAATATAACCATAATCTTGATCAATTTCTCTTATTGTCACTTCTGGGAGTATGAATATTTTGCCTGAGACCAGTTTAGTTCTGCACAAAGCACATGCCCCTGAGCGGCATCCGTTTTTAATAATTATGCCTAAATCTTTTTCTCTTTCAAGGGTATTTAATAATGGCTCAACACATGGAGCATCAATTACTTTCTTAATTTTCCTTCCTTGTTGTATGAGCTCTACAGTGATCTTTATGGTATTTGAAGTAGTAATATCTTTGGGCCATCCTATTATTCCTGTTACATCATCAGGAACACCATAAGATTCATATATAATGCGATGTGGGGGAACCCCTAATTCCTTCATTTGTTCTTTTATGAATGAATACATTGCACGATTTCCAACTATATAAAAGAACTTATTTTCAACCGATTTTATCTGATCTAAAATCTTATCTTTTGTAATAAATCCGCAAACCCCATCCCAATTTGATCCTGGTTCTGACAGAATATATTGAATTTTGATGTTAGAGCGTCTTGTCACTAAATCTTCAAGTTCATCTTTAAATAAAATATCATCCTCAGACACACATCCAAATAACAGCCAAACATTCAATCCTAAATTCCGTTGAGAGATATCTCTCAATAATGAAATGAATGGAGTAATTCCAGAACCACCAGCAATAAAAACTAAGTCTTTTCCATGAAAAACACGATTATAATACAATTCCCCTAATGGTTCTGTTGCTTCTAATATATCTCCAACTTTTAATGTATCAAGTAAATAAATACTAACAAAACCTCCCTCTTTTCTTTTTACTCCTAATTCATAATAAGCAAGTTGATTTGGAGACGAAACAAGTGAAAAAGGTCTAGATGTTCTTACACCATTAATTTCCACATTGAGACCAATATATTGACCTGCTCTGAATGGTGCTAATGGTTTGTCATGCCTTGCTGAAACGAAACGGAATAGCTTAGTATCTTTAGAAAGTTCTTGTATGTCTGTGACTTGCAATAATTGCTTTTCTGGATGAATACGATCACAAAGATTTTCCAATCCATCAAAGTACCACGGAATTGGCTCAACTTCATCTCGCCACTTTTTTAATTTTTCAAGTTTCTGATATTTTTTTACATCATTCATTATCTCTTTTTCCATTTCTTACCACCTCCCTTCTTTTTCATCTTGTAAATACATTCCAGCCGCAATCCTCCCACTAAGAATGCTTGTAGAGAATCCACCACCGATATTTGTCCAAGCACCACTCTGATATAATCCTGGAATCGAGCCTCGGCTTTTTAATCGCAGTGTTGGACCATTTAGGAGACCTTGAGTATATCCATAGATAGCCCCTTCTATATTTTTTGAATATCGATAATATGTTAGAGGAGTTGCTGCTACTGCTACTTCTATATACTCACGAATATCTGGACAAATAGTTTTTTCGACCAATTCGACCATTTTGTCAGTAATGTAATCTTTAACTCTGAAATATTGATCAGGGGAAATTGATTGCCATAATTTACCCATTTGTAATGTAGTAAGAACAAGTTGGGTTGTTCCTGGAGGTGTTATATCATTATAAATATGATTATAGCAAGCTGCTACCATATACTTAGGAGGTTCTAACTTAGTAAACGTTTCATATGCATTATTTAAATCATCTGTTTCATTAATAAACATCTCATGAACATTCAATCCCAAATCTTTATTTGAAGCGTTTAAACCTATATAAACTGAAAATGCAGATGGTCCTATTTCAGGTGCATATATTTGTTTTTTATAATTATCCGGAACGACATCTTTGGGAAGCATCTTCATTGTTGTACATATTGGATTAACATTTGAAATTACTGCGTTACATTCATAAATATCACCATTAATAAGTTCAACACCGCAAACCTTCCCTTTTTGAACTAGTATTCGGTTAACTAAAGCATTATACCTAATTTTACCTCCTAATTCTTCAAAAGCTTTCACAATAGCAGTTGTAAAAGCATGTGATCTTCCTATTGGAAATGCAGCACCCCATTTTAAATATGTAATTAACATAGCAATGAAGGCATAGGCGTTTAATTTAGAAGGAGGTAGCCCCAAATATCCCCATAATTGTGCAATAATTGCCATCAAGCGTTTATCAGTAAAGAATTTATCGAATACCTCTTGTAATGTAAGCCCAGAAACCCGTACAAGCCAAGGATGTTCTTTAAGAACTTCTGCAGGTGAATACTGACCTCTTCTTCTTACCATAAATTCAATACCATCTAATACTTTTTGACACATATCTATAAATTCCTCTATTCCCTTTTTCTCAGAGGGAAAAAGTTCTATAAGTTTCTCACGATATTCTTCTAGTCCGATAGGTAGGGTAACATCATATCCATCTAAAAATATACTTCTATAAAATTCTGGAATTTGTTTGAATTGGATTTTGTTAGGAATTACTCCTATTTTCTCTAAAAATCGGTATAAGCTACCTTTATTGGCTTCTGTACCAATATCACTTAATTCATGTAAGGCACCCTCAAATTCAAATCTACCTCTTACAAAAGAAGTTGCAAACCCACCTGGGACATTATGTTTTTCCAGTAATAATACCTTCTTTCCTACAAGGGCAAGTTGACATGCCGCACCAAGACCTCCGAGGCCAGCTCCAATAACAATAATAGGATAGGTATCGATTACTCTACTTTCATCATATATACTATTATTCATAAAGAATAATTCTATCAGATAACATTTAAAACTATAGATTTTAATTCATATATTTAATTTTTAATAGCGATGAAAAAAGAAGAGAAATATTCGTAATTTAATTAAATATTAAGAGATAGTGGAGATTTTTTTAATAGGTTTCAATTAACGACCAATAAAGACGGGATCTCGTTTTTCTTTAAGGGCCTTCATAGACTCATTAAAATCTTTTGATGTAAAAACTTTTCTTAATGTCTTATTCTCTAGATCTAAAGTTTTATCTAAAATCTCCCGAAAATATGCATGCATAGTTTTTTTCATCAGCTTTAAAGATAGGCTAGGGCCTTTTGGTGGGATTAATTTTAATGCTTGTTCTCTTGAGTAAGGTATTAACTCATCTGGAGGTAAAACTTTATTTACAAGTCCAAGTTCATAAGCTTTTTGTGCTGTAATTTTATCACCAAAATAACAAATTTCCTTTGCTTTTTGAAAACCGACTAGCAATGGTAAAAGAAATGAGCAAGAAAATTCTGGAATTATGGCTCTTTTTGAGAAGTAGAACCCTAACCAAGCATTCTCTGCTATGTAAATTAAGTCGGCACCAGCCAATGGCATTGTAATACCGCCTCCAATGGCCATTCCATTAATAGCAGCTATGACTGGCTTATTAAAATCCCAAAATTTCATACACACTTTTTTTTGTGCTATATCCATGATATCAATTTCTGGATATTTTCTCATTTCTTCCATCATTTCTGGTTTAAAATAACCACCAGATGTAAATGCATTTCCCTTGGGATCTCCAGTTATTATTAGTACTTTAGCATTTCTATCTTTTTCCATATCTTCTAAAACAGTATATATTTCTAAGAAAGAGATATAAGTTACCGCATTCCTTCCTTCAGGTCTTGAAATTGTGGCAGTACATATACCATTATCTTCCTTCTCATAAATTATATCTTCAAAATCTTCTATTCGCATAATTAAATTTAAATTTTATTGAGTATTGAATAATTTTTAATTTTTTGAATATTTATACTTAAGTTTATAGCCAATTTAAAGAAAAGATATAAAAAAAACTTTAATTATTTAATTCCTTATTTTTTTTCTTCTTCTCGTAGTGCCTTCTTTAAAACTTTTCCAACCATCGTAAGCGGTAGTTCTTCTCGAAAATCCCAGATCTTGGGAATTTCATATTTTGAGAGATTTTCTTCTGCGAATTTTTTAATACTTGCTTTAACTTCATCAGTGGCACCAACTCCTTCTTTAAGTTGAATAACAGCTTTCACAATTTCTGCTCCAGGTCTATCAGGATTAGGAATTCCTATTATAGCGAGAATTTGAATATCAGGATGTTTAGTCATCACTTCTTCAACATGAACACTATACACCTTGAAACCACTTACTATAAGCATGTCTTTTGTACGATCTACAATCTTTAAATAGCCATCTTCATCGAAAACGCCAACATCGCCCGTATGAACATATCCATCTTTATCAAATGTTATAGCTGTTGCTTCAGGTTTATTATGATATTGTTTAACAACTGAGGGTCCTTTTATCAAGATTTCACCGGGTTGCCCAATCTCTTTTACTTCTGCTCCAGATTCAGTGTCTATTAGTTTAATGTCTGTATCTGGCCATGGTAGTCCAACAGTTCCGATTTTTTTCTTACCATACATTGGATTAGCGGTTATTACAACCGCAGTTTCAGTCATTCCATAAACTTCGACAAATTTATTCTCAGTGTGGAATTGTTTTTCAAATTCTCTTATAGCTTCTGGTGGAAAGGGTGCAGCACCGCTTACATATAAAGTAATATTATCTAATACGTCTGGTGGGATTTTTTTCGACATTGGATTATTCTGAATCATTAAAAACAGAGTCGGTACATTTCCAAAACTCGTGGGTTTTTTATCAATGATTTCTTTTATAATATGGTCAGTATCTCTAGGATTTGCTATTAATATTTGTGTTCCTCCTAGATATACCAAAAAAAGTCCAATAAGGAATCCTGCAACATGAAAAAAAGGAAAAGCTGAAAGAAGTAGCTCTTTACCTTTCTCCCTATTGAGCCAGACATCAAATTGATGAAGATTTGCCATCAAATTTGAGTGAAGGATTTCTACTCCTTTAGGTAGTCCTGTTGTGCCACCTGTATATTGAATTAAAGCCAAATCTTTTTTAGGATCAATTTGTACTTTTTTTAAATCAATTTCAGTGTTCAATGCATCAAGAAAGGGAACCACAGTTTTTCCTGACCATGGAATAATTTTTCCCTTAGGGATCTTTTTTATTAATTTACCCATGAAAACTTTAAAACCCCCGAAACCCATAAATTCTGATATATTTGTTGGAATTATTACTTTTAAGTCATTTAAGCGATCATAAATCTTGGAAAAGACTTTTTCATGAAGAATATCCATAGTGACTAAAAATTTAGCACCTGAATCCTTCATTTGATATACCATTTCTTCTGGACTCAATAATGGGGATAATCCTGTAATAGTACCTCCAGCTATATATGTGGAGTAAACAGAAAACAAGTATTGAGGAGAATTAGGAAGACAAATTGCCAGTACATCCCCCTTATTTAAACCATTTCTCTGCAAGAAGGTTGCAAATCTCTGGCAATATTCTAAAATCTCTTTGAAAAGAAATGTGCGGTCCATGAAATGAAAACCTATATTGTCGCCATATTTGGTCATGCTTTGGGTTAGCATTGTTCCAATATCTTCTGTTGGATATGTTAAAGACGCTGGAACATGTTTATCATAAGATTTTAACCAAAATTTTTCTTTACTCATTTGTTAACTCATCTACATTGACATTTATGTAATATTTTCTTTATATAATCGAAATTAATTATTTACTATCTTTGTGAAAGTTTATAAAATTTGACATTTTTTTTTTGAAGATTATTGATTTCTATCTTTTTAAATAATAAAATGAATGTTTAGTCTATTTTTTCGGAGATCTTACATTATAATCTAGGATAATGAGATTACAATTAAAATAGAAAGCTTAGAAGGTATTAAATTAAAGAAATAAAAAAAGTATTTTAGAGTAATTTAAATATTTGTCTTAAGGTTAAACTCATAATATACTGCTGAATTTGTCTTGTACCGCCTCCAATTTCCTGTATTCTGGTTATACCAATTAAATCTTGCATTAATGTATTATCACATACACCTGCTCCACCCATCAGATTCGCACATTCGTATGCTGCTTTTTGACTCAGTTTAGCACTTATTGATTTTAGTTGAGCTGCTGTAGCCATTAAAGCTAAACTAAATTCCTTAGGAAGGGCTCCATATTGTTTCACTTTTTTATCTACCATTTGGCATACATTTAGGGCGGATAGTGTAAGATTCATTGTCTCTGCCCATAAATCTGCTAAAGGAAATCCAACGCCTTGATATTTTAAAATTTCTTGATCAAATTGCTTTCTCAAGTTAGCATATATAACAGCATGAGTTATAGCATTCCAAGCTTCTGCTGCATTTAAAATGACAATTCCTAATCGTTCCAAATTTAAACCTTCAAAAAGATGTTCTCTCCCTTGACCTGGTTTGCCTATTACATACTCTGGAGGGATTCTTAAATTTGTGAATGTTTCTTTACCGATATAAATTCGTGGAGTCCATGGAATATTAATTCTCTCTACCTTCCAGCCTTCCCAACTTGTATCAACTAAAAATTGTCCCATCGTATTTCCGCTATTTTGTTCAGACACAGCATAAACTACAGCCCAATCTGCCTTAGGTCCATTGGTTTGATAAATTTTTTCACCATTTAAGATAAAACTTCCATCTTCTTGTTGTTCGCAAGTGGTTAGCATATGAACTGCATCAGAACCTCTTTCAGGTTCAGTAATACAAATACACCCATTTTTTTGCCCAGTAACTAGCTCTTTTAATATCTTTAATCGAATCTCTACATCCTCATGATGCACCAATAGAGGATTGACAGCTAAGACATTAGCTCCCATTCCCATTGCGAGTTGTGGGTCAAAGAAGTCGGTTGCTAAGGTTCTCATAAATTCAGCTGTTAATCCATATGGTTCATAATTCAAATCAAGAAATTCGAAATTATTTAATCGTGTAACCAGACCCTCTTTACCAATTTCAGGAATCCACTCATAAAAATCTTCATTATGAGTAATATTATTTTTCTTTTCAAAGCCAATAAAGAACTTTTGAGCTTTCTTAAGAAAATCTAAATGTTCTTTTTCCAAAAAAGACATTAAGTTAAAATTCAAAAACTTATACCGATTCTTTAATGAAAGCTTTTCAAGTATCTCATCATTAATGCATTGTACTTCTCCTTTTTTTATTGCCATTTAAGTCAACTCTTAAAATATAAATTATTTTCTATTAATGGTAATATTGAGCATTTCTCTTAAAATTATTTAATAAACGTATATAAAGTAAAGACAAGGAATTAGAAGTTTTTAAAATTATAAATACTACTCATTATAATATTAATCATTATAAAATTTACAAATAATTTAGGATTAATAATATGACTGAAAAAATTGTTGTTGCAAATAAAGGACTAATAAAAGCTGATTTTGCTTTTTGGGTTGGACGTTATATGGATAAATTATTTGATGCTTTTGAAAATAAGAAAATAGTTGGAAATAAATGCCCTAAATGTGGAGATGTTTTTGT
>CAYNEU010000719.1:0-6913 GCA_964396275.1 uncultured archaeon
AAAAAGAATTTTATGAAACAATGTTTAAAAAGTTTATAAATACTGAAGAAAATCTCTCAGATGAAGCGGAGATACTTACAAAATCGGGAAGAGTTAAACCGGTTACAATTACAGCTTCGAATATAAGTATTGGTGGAGAACTTATTTTTCAAGGGATTTTTCACGATATTAGTGAAAGAAAAAAAGCCGAACAACGATTAAAAAATTTAATTTCAACAGTTTCTCATGAATTAAGGACTCCTATCACCGTTCTAATGATGTCTTTAGATCTCTATAAACAAAAAAAAGATTCACTCACTCCTGAATTACAAAATACTATCATAGAAACTGGAGAAAGAAATATTTCGCTTTTAAAAGATTTATCAGAAGACCTTCTATTAGTCTCTCAAATTGATGAGAAAAAATTAAAGCTGAATTTAAGTGAGTATAATCCATTGAAAGTATTAGAAGAGATATTAATGTTCTTAGAACCTTTCAGTCAAGAAAAAAATGTGAGTTTTAAACTCAATATAAAAGAAAATATAACTCTGAGAGGGGATATTAAAAGAATTGATCAAATCTTTCGCATCATTCTAGACAATGCAATTAAATATTCATATGAAAATACAATAATAGAGGTTAGTGCCTTAAATAATTATCAAGGTGAATATAATCCTAAGGGAGCCGATGGTGTACTTTTTCAATTTAAAAATCATGGTATTGGAATTAGTAAAAAAGACCTTCATCATATTTTTGAAAGGTTCTATCGAGCTTCAAATGTAAGCGCAACTTCTGGAACGGGATTAGGCTTATCAATAGCAAAAGATTTAATCCAACTTCATCAAGGAAACATTTATGTTGAAAGTGAATTAGGAGAAAAAACCAACTTTTTGATATTTTTTCCAAGAATAGATTATATTTAAAATAAAATTTAAATATGATTTTAATTGATATTTTCACTATCAGAGTGTCAAGCGAATCACTATGCAAGTTGAGTCCCAATCTGTAATACTCATAGTTGATGACAATGCAGATATCTTATTTCATTTAAAAGTCTTATTGGAAGATAATAACTATGTAGTTAAAACTGCAGTAAATGGTAAAGATGCTATAGAACTTTTATCTGAAATAAAATCACCTCCAGATGTAATCATTAGTGATATTATGATGCCAGGAATGAATGGGTATGATTTTTTTGCGACAGTATCTAATACCCCTCCATGGAACCGAATTCCATTTCTATTTCTAACTGCTAAAGCCGCTCCTGAGGATATTCGATTAGGTAAAATGTTGGGCGTGGATGATTATATAACCAAACCCTTTAGAAAAGAAGATTTAATTGCATCAATTTCGGGGAAAATTGCACGAAATAATAAATCTAACCTTATCGATAAGGAGATTAAACAATTACTTTCCTCGTTAAAAATTCAGATGCAACCCTCCATTTTTAAAAAAGATCAACAATTTTTATGTTTATTTATGGTATATTGGAATGATATTACTGGTCCTACTGTAAAGGAAGGTTATCCCCCTGATAAAAATTTACCTTTTTCAATTAATACAATTGGCAAGCAATTATTTCATGCTGCAACTTCGATCTATGGGCATGATAAAATCACGAAATCTCAAGGTATATTAATTAACATTGAAAATATTAAGAATAAGGGCTATTTATTTTTTGATTCTTTTCCAGCTGAAAATGAGAGATACGGAGAAAAACAATATATGTTATCAGTAATCACACCAAATTTATCTTATTTTAAATCGCTTAAAATTAGAGAAATTCTGATAGAAATCTCTGAAAAAGTAAAAAAGAACCAAGATTGGGATATAAAAGAATATTGGGGAAAAATTTTAGAAATTTTATCAGAAGACTCAGTTTTATTCCAACCTTAATATGATTCTGAATTACTTAAAGGTTTATAATATTATTATAAATTAAAAATAGATTTGATTTTTTCTCTAATAATTAAGCGAGAAAAATCCCTTTTTTTAATAATATCTAGAGAGAACTTTTAAATCAGCTCTTTTAGATGAAATTATCAAGAAATAAAACCTTAAATTAAACCGTCTAAGTGAGAAATATGTCTGAAGTAAAAGAAACAGAAAAATATTTAATGTCTCCAGAGATGTGTTCTTGGGCTGACGATGAAGATAATACTTACAGAATCGAGATTCAATTGCCTGGAGTAGAGAAAGATACAATTAAACTCAAAATGCATGACGATAGCTTTTTCATTAAAGGAGAAACCGAAGATACTATCTATATAGGTTCCTATACTGTTTGCTGTCCAATAAAACCAGAAGACGCAAAAGCTGTTTATAAAAATGGACTTTTAAAGATTGAAGTGCCTTTCAAAGAGCCCGAGTTCCATAGTATTGAGATTGAAATTGAATAAAACTTTTTTTTTCTCTTTCTCTTTTTTAAAATTAAAATTATTTTAATAAATTAAATATTATTTTAATAAAGTAATTTTATGTATTAGTATTCTGTATAGACTATGATTAGGATTATCCAAATAGAAACTGACGGTTATAAAAACCAAGTTCAGGAATTATACTCAGAATACCTTGAATGGGTGGTGTCAAAAATAAATAAGGAGCTTAATCTTAATTTTGACGTTGCTGAAGTAGTTAAAGAAGCAGTTGATACAAGTATGAATGAATTTAATAAATTTTTACCTCCTGAGGGGTGTTTATTTCTCTGCAAATTCGAGAATCAAATTATTGGATTAGCATCAATGAGGAGGATCCATCAGAAGATTGGTGAGATTAAGAGAATGTATGTTCGTCCTGAATTTCGGGGGAAAGGTCTAGGTAAGGAATTACTCGAAAGCTTGATTAGTAAAGCTCGTGATTTAGAATTTTCAAAGCTTCGATTAGATACTGGACCATTCATGAAGGAAGCTCAAAGACTATATAAATCAATTGGATTTAACGAAATTGATCCATATCAAGAGAGTGAAGTTGTGCAAAATGAAATTTTAGAGCCTATACGCCAAAAGTGGATCTTTATGGAAATGCTCTTAAAGTAAGAATTAAATAAGGAAAAATTATCCATTAATATTCAATATTCATTTCTTTAACGTAATCGAAAGCAGAATATGCTGCTATTACGCCTTCAGAAACTCCGGTAATAGCCTGTTTAAAAGGTGCATCAGCTACATCTCCCGCAGCAAAGATGCCTGGAACATTTGTTTCTGATTTACGATTAATTTTAATCTCCCCTTTTTCATTTGTTTCAACTCCAATATGTTTTGCTATTTCAGATTTAGGAATCGATCCTATCTCAATAAACACACCATCTACTTCAAATTCTTTTCCATTATCAAAAATTACTGATTTTACTATAGTATCTCCTTTAATTTCTACAATTTTTGTTTTGTAAATTATCTCAATTTTATCATTATCATATACTCTTTGCTTGTTTATTGGCTCAGCCCTAATTTCTTCGCCTCGATAAATAATATATACTCTATTTACACTTTGAGCTAAAAATAAGGCTTCTTTAGCAGCGGAATCACTCCCACCAATCACACAGACATTTTTATCCTTATAAAATGGGCCATCACAAGTCGCGCAATATGAAACACCTCTCCCCGCAAATTCTTCTTCCCCAGGAATGCCTAATTTCCTTCTTTCTGACCCCGTTGCTATGCAAACTGAATAAGCTTTAAATTTTTGAAAGAAAGAACGGAGTTCAAAGTGATTATCAACTATATCAATACTCCGTATCTCATCTGAGATATACGGGATCTTGAGTGAGTCCATATGGTCCTTAAACATATCCATCAATCCTTGGCCACTTATGGATGTGATAGCGGGATAATTCTCAACAATATTGGTTGTTGCAATTAATCCTCCAAAAGTTTTACCAACAACTAAGATATCCATTGCAAATCGAGCCGAATAAATGGCACACGCTATTGCTGAAGGGCCACCTCCTAAAATGATAAGATCAAATGTTTTTTCTAAATCAATCTCGTCCATATCAATATTGAACATGTATATTACCTCCGATCAATGCTCTTAATATTTCATTTGCACCAACCATTCCAACCAAGGTTTTCTGATCATTTATGATAGTATAAGGAACGCCTGCTGCGTCATAATATTGGCCGATATCTGGATTTGCCATAATATCTACAATCACGGTTCTTATTTTCCCCTTAGATGCAATAGCAAAGTTATTAGCGATAGTAGAAACCTGAGGGCAGTAAGGGCAAGTTTCAGTTATCATTACTTTAATTGTGGAAGGTTGAATTCTATCTAAATTTTGTTTTAATGTAGCTTCGTAATAATTTGGTGCTCCCGCAAAAGCAAATATAGCTTGGATAAACGGTTGAATTTCACCACCTTGCGGGGCTGCTAAATATCGTATAATTTCTCTTCCCTCCTCATCAATAAATAAGATTGTAGGTACTCTCGAAATATCATACCTTTTAATAAATTCAGGGTTATCATCAAGACATAATTCCTCAATTGTTAGCATTCCATTGGAATTTTCTTCATATATTTTCAATAGTGCCATAAATTGATTACAATCCATACACTCTCTTATTAAACTCCCCGATGAAGGCTTTACTTTACATGTAAAAACCTTTAATTTAACAGGTTTTTTTAATTTAGCCATTTCTCTTTTAATTATATCTTTATATCTATCATCCTGAGACATTTTCAAAAATCACCTAAATATAATTAAGCATACATTCCTCCAAAATCTCTTTCTCCTTTTGTGAGTTTATCAAGTAAATCTTGAGGTGTAAACATTCCATAAATATGATCCTTCTCATTTATTACTGTATGAGGGACTCCTTGAACTTGATATTTCATACCAATGTCCGGATTTAAATTAACATCAATTATTTCTGCTGAAATCTTTCCTTTAGAAACTATTGCAAATAAAGTTAGTACTGGGACAGTAGCAGGACAATATGGACATGTTGGTGTTATAAAGATTTTCATTTTTGATTTTGATATCTTTTTAAGATGAGTAATGATTTGATCCGCATAATAAGGTCTTACTCCTGAAAAATATTGTATACTATTGAGAAAAGGTACAAATTCGGATCCTGTAGGGTGTGCTAAATATCGAATAATCTCTTCATCACTTTTATCAACAAATAGAATAGCAGGGATTTTATCAACATTGAATTTCTTTGCTTCTTCTTCATTTTCTTCAGTAGATATTTCCTCAATTTTTAGCTTTCCGTTAGAAAGATCTTCTAAAATTTTTAATAACTCATATGTTCCCTCACAAGCCATACACTTTCTTATTTTTGTTCCATCTTCTTTAGTTTTAAAATCAGTAAATAGTTTAAGTACAACTTTTTCTTTTAGTTTACCCATTTCTCTTTTTATATTATTCATTTCATTTTCAGAAAATAACACATAATCACCCATTTGTTCATTCTAATATGAATATTTACTTTCACCCTTAAAAGAATTTTTCATTTAAATTATAAAAAAAATCAGTTCAGAATTATTATGGGATAAATTCTAATGGAATTGTATTAATAGTTCAAAATATAAATTTAATTGATCAACTTTCTGGTTTGTCAACTAATTTTTTAAAAATGTAATAAAGTGTTATCCCAATTAGAAATCCAATAGCTATATTGATAAAGTAGGAAAAAATTGCGGAGAGCAATATTATTGGAAACGTTTTAATATTAAACTCTCTAAAAGCTATTTTTCCTAATAAAAAGGCCGTATAAATAAGCATAGCCCCTAGAATAGCCATGGGAAATTTAGTAAAAAGAAGAAATAGAGTATCAGAAAAAAATAATCCAAGAAATAATTCCATTATCCCCTCTAATATCATAGATCCTCCAGTTCTAGCTCCAAAAGCGTACTGAGCCATTAATCCTCCTGAACCATGACATAAAGGCATACCTACTAAAAAGGGATTAATTAAATTCATTGCTCCCATATTAAAAGCTAAAGTATTAGCATCAATCCCTTCTTTCTCGGGAAAGAGCTCTTTAATTAATACAACTGTAGCAATCATAACATTTGTTAACGTTAAAAATAACTGGGCAATTCCTGCATATAACATTCCGTATAAAAAGTTATTCCATGTAGGTATTCCAAAAGATAATGTTGGAATACCGAATTTTAATTCTGTTATACTAATGACACCTGCAAAAAACATTAGTAAAATTCCCCCAAATGTAAGAATTATTGCGGATGGTATTGGTTTATTCTTTATAAGCAATAAAATAATTGATATTGAAATGAAACCTAAAAATACATTCTCACTAAATAATAAAATTCCTGTCCACCCTAAAATGAAGGCTAACCCTAATTGAATCCCTCTTACTGCTATAATAGGAACTTTACTTACGATGTAATTAAGTTTTTTTGAAAATCCAAGAAGAAACCATATAACTCCAGTACCAAATCCAGTAGAAATAACAATATCTGGATTCCAACCTTCTGAAATAGCTACTGTGCCAATTGTTTTCTGAGGTTGAACTGGAAGTGGGAGGTTAAATTTCACTCCTAAAATAATATTAGTAATTCCCAAAGTAAGAAAGATTCCTGCTGGACTTAACCCTACAATTGAAATGTATCCAATTATAAAAGGAACTAATGTTCCCCAATCTCCAAAAGCTCCTCCAAATTCTCTTAAAGTGAACTTTTTATATTTTTTTTCAACTTCTTTTTCATCGAGACTTCTTTTTGGTTCCACACTAGTCAAATATTAAAAAAGCTCCAAATTTAATAAATTTCTTATAAGTTTTTTAACAAATAACATAATAACTCGATGTAAACTAAATTAATAACTCGCACATATTTTTTAGTCTGAACTCTATTTTCTTCTTTCTACCAAAGACTTTTATAATCCAATAAGCATCCGGACAATAAGTTATAATATAATTTGGAACATCTGGTAAAAGTTTAGATAGATTACTTAATCCCTTAAAATCTT
>CAYNEU010000720.1:0-4974 GCA_964396275.1 uncultured archaeon
TAGCTGAATCAGAACGATTAGTAATCTTTACTGGTGCGGGAATTTCTACTGGGAGCGGATTACCGGATTATAGAGGCCCAGATGGCGTTTGGACTAGACGGGATAAAGGACTTTCTCCTCCAAAGAGCCCTCCTTGGGATCAAGTGAAACCTAATCCTAATCATTACGCAATTGTGGAGTTGATGGAAATGGAAAAGTTAAACTATTTAATTTCCCAAAATGTAGATGGATTACATGCTAAATCTGGAATTCCTTTTGATATGCTTAGTGAACTTCACGGAAATTTATATTTCATGAAATGCTTATCATGTAATAAAAAAATGTTATTCGAAGAAGCGGGATGGGACAAAAATACATGGGGTCCAGGATATAGAACACATCCAGTTCGAGAAGGTCAGCCAACATGCCCTTTCTGTGAAGGAAGAATAATTTCAAGTATTGTCAATTTCGGTGATCCATTACCATATGATGAACTTGAAGAATCAATGCAACGATCTCAAAATTCTGATGTATTTTTTGTAATTGGATCATCCTTAGTAGTTACACCAGCAGCAAATATGCCAGGGATTGCAAAAGAAAATGGTGCTAAACTGATTCTTTTAAATAAAGGTGATACTCCTTATGATCATGTAGCAGACATAAGATTTGATAACTTAATTGAAGAAGTACTCCCACCAATAATGGAAAAAGTAAAAGAAATAGTAAATAAAAATTAAAAATTAATTAGCATGTTTTAAATTTTTTATAATTATGATTTGGTATTTTTAATGAGAACTTTTAATGAAAATCAGATTAAAAAGATAAAAGAGTTTATTTTTAAAAATGGAAGACTTCTTGAAAGAAGGTTATTTTCATTTTTTTTTGAAAATGGAAATAAAGATGACGTTATTAAAGCTTTAGTGGCATATCAAAATTCGGATGGAGGATTTGGTAATGGAATTGAACCAGATCTATTATGTCCAGACAGTACTGCTATTGGTGCTGAAACTGCTCTTTATATTTTAGATATATTAGAACTTTCAAATAATGATATTGTTACTAAAATAGCTAAATGGGTTATTAATTCACAAAATAGTAAAGGGTATATAGATCACCCTCCAAAAAACTTTGAAGAATATCCCTATCAAGCTTGGTGGAAAAACCCTGATAATATAAGAATTTTTGCTGTTGCAGCATTTTTAAAGAAATTTGGATTTGAAAATAAAAACTTCTTTTTTAAAGTGAGAAACTTTTATGCGAACACTCAAATTCCTGAGGAAATCCAAATTTATGATTATCCATATTTTTTATATTTAAAATACTTAGGAGAAAACAAAGAGGAAATAAGTATGCTAAAACATATTATCGCCCAAATACCGAATATTTTTGAAAAAAATAAAGAACATTATCCATTATTTGGCCGACATTGGTATCATGCTCTTGATATTGTGGATAAAAAAGTGTTAGAAAATGAAGCAAATAATTTTTTTAATGGTCTTAAAGACGATGGTGGACTAAGAATAATCTATCAAAATTTACCTTGGTGGAGACCGATATGGACTTTAGATGGCTTAATAATTGCAAAAATAAACGGAATTGTTGATTTATAATTTGAATTAAAATACTTTATTTTATTTTACCAAAGATCTCTTTGCCATTATTTAATTCTTTTAAAATCTTTTTTGCTTCTTTATTTGAAAATGAAAGAGAGATATCACTATTACGACTTAAAGATCCTGTAAAAATCTGTTGATTATCAGCAAAAATTTCGATATTTTGGCTTGCATATTCGGGATTAGCTCTAATAATTATTTTTTGTTTTTTCACATCGATATCCAAATCGATTTTTTTATCTTTTTTCATTCGACTTGAGGGAATCCCTCTTTCCCTTGAAGGGTATTTAGAACTGATTGGATTTACAACAACATCATTTCCAAAATTATAAATCTCAAATTCTACGCGATCATTTTTAAAATTTCTTACTTCTACCACAGGTCTTGCTAAATCTTTATCTCTGAAACCATGAGGTACTTTAACAGTCATTTTTAATACAAAAACTGTTGAAATATCTCCACCTTCAATGAAAATTATTGTATCTATAATTGATGGAAGCATTCCAAGTTCTATTCGACCTATAAATCTTTGAACAGCATCTATTGCCGAAGCTGAATGAACTACACCAACCATCCCTACCCCTGATAAGCGAAAATCTGAATAGATTTGGAAATCTTTTGTAGTTCTAACTTCATCAAATATGGTAAAATCAGGTCTTACAAGTAAAAGAATATCAGCAGAATTCTCAAGATTACCTTCTAGTTTGGTATATTGAGTTATTTCGGGTTCTACTTGTAAGTCTCTAACACTTTCAAGTGTTTTTACTACTTTTTCTTGCCTTAAATAGTAATTTGCTAATGCTGCTGAAAAAGTTGATTTTCCTGCTCCCGGTGGACCTGCTACAAGTATTCCTTCCGCTTTATGCAGTCTTTTTTGTAATCTACTGTCAATTGAATAATCAGATAATTGCAAACTTACTAGAGGTCTTACTGCAGTAATTTCAACATCCTTCGAGAAAGGAGGGCGTGTGATAACTATTCTAAATTCTCTCATTTGTGCCACCACTGCACCTTCCTTTTCAATCTCTATAAATGAATGTTGATCTTCTCTAGTCACTTCTGCAATCTCCATTGCTATATCCTCTATTAACTTATTTGATATTGGTTCGTCGCTAATTTTTTGTAATCGCCAACTTCCGGGAGAACCCTTTTTAGCATAAGGAGGTATATTTTGTTTGAGATGGACACTCATAGTTTCCTCATCAAAATATTCTAATATCTTTAAAGAAATAGGTAAAAGTTCTTCCTTTGACTTTTTTTCCCAAGCAAAAAGAACTTCTAATCCCTCAAATTCTCCGACATCTCCTTGTATTCTATCTGCTGTTATTAAAGTTGCATTATTCTCTTTTGCATACTCTCTAATTAAAGCATCCAATTCTCCTCCTGGTGCCATTTTAATTTCTTCTCTTGAAGGGCGTTTACCTACAATATGTAATGTAATTTCACCTTTATCATGAAGGGTTCTTAATTCTTTTAGAACTCTTAAACCGAAAAATCCAATTTCTTTATGAACATTTGTCCTATATTCAACTTCAGCAACAACAATATTTGATATAAAAATCTCTGGTGTTTCCCCCAACTCACCATCTTCTATTAGGGTAAGAATTTGACCATTTAAAATTATTGATGTATCACACACAAATTTATCTGGCATTATCTAAATCGTCATTATCTTCTTTATTTAGGATTTGGAATTTCTTGACACTATAATATATAGGTTTACTTAGCCTATCCACAGTTGCAACAATTAAATCTTTCCGAGAGCTCATAGCAACTCTAGACATCTTATCCAAATCTCTCAGTTCAATCGGATTCCCTTCAAATACGGGAAAGATAAGAAATTTCGCCGAATCCTTCTCAAAATCAGCTCCTCTCTTATATACTCGAAAATCGATTCCATCACCATAACCTGCGCGGACAATATATCCCCTTTTTCTTAAATCGCTGTAGATTACGTATTTATTCCAAAGTCGTTCATCAAATTGAGTAAAATAAGTTAATATCTTTTCAAAATCATATAATTCTTTATTTTTATCATTAGCTTCCCATAATAATATTCTATTTCTTTCAGATAAGAGTAAAACCTCAATAGGACTAAGTGTTAAAATTTCTTGTCCTTTATTATCATTTTCAATAGTCCCTATAAATGAAATGTTATGGAATTCTTCAATTCCCTTTTTATCAGTAATTATAACTTTATCTTCTTCAATTATTCCCTCTAATTGAATTTTCTCAGTTTTCTCGGGTAAATCTTCTGTCATAAAACATTAATTATGAATTTATTATGATTAATGAATTTTTCCATGCCTTTTTCTCTATTTTAAATTTTAGATAATTAAAAAAATCGAAAATTCAAGATTAATTCATCTTTAGGCTCTTTAAGTAAGAAATTCTAAAATTAATCATCTAAAATGCGTTTTTTAATTTGCTAAATTTTACATTGGTGTTTTAAGATATCAAAGATTTAAGAATATATGGAAGAAATGCTTGAAAAGCTTTTATTAAAATTAAGAGATGCAAAGAAAATTGTTTTTATGGGTATAGGAGAAGAAAAATTAAATGATGATGGTTTTGGACCATACATCATAAGTGAACTTCTAGATTATTCAAATGAAAAATACCTATTTATTAATGCTGGAATTGATCCAATGGGTAGAATTGATGAAGTTATAGACTTCCAAGCATCCCATCTAATTCTTTTAGACACTTGTACTTTAAGCAAACCTCCTGGCACTGTGGCTATATTTGAAAGAGAAAATATTAAAGATTATGTTCCAATTTCAACTCATACTATACCAATTCATATAGTTATTGATTTAGTAATAGAAAAATTGCCAGAATTAACTGTTTTTATGATTGGGATCGTACCAGAAAGTCTTGAGGGGTTATCTGAGCTAAATTTGTATAAAGAAGATGAACTTACCCTTGAGGAGCGAAATAAAAATATAGATCTTCCCTTCTTTGAATTCAACCTTACATCTACGATTCAAAAAGCGGCAAATCAGATTATCAATATCTTAAAAGAAATAATGAAGCAAATATAAAGCCTTATTCTTTCCCTTCTGAGATTTTTGAAATATAGTTGGTGATTATTTCAATAGTTTTAGAGAAGTGAACCTGCTCATCAGAGTGTAACTCACTTCTAATCCGTTCTAGGAAATTAATAACCTTATCTGCTTCTCTTATAATCCTAATATGATCGGATCCCTTTTTATTTAATGAACCACCCCAAGCCATTTTTATCTCAACTCTAGAATAAATTTATTATTAATTATTCTATCAGAAAGCTTTAGTTTAAAATTCATAGTTTTTCCAAAAACGACAAAAATCTCACCTAATTTATAATCACATCAATAACATGCATTTATATACTAGTTATGTG